>JBKJRV010000255.1:0-9163 GCA_046593115.1 Gemmatimonadaceae bacterium | reverse complement strand
GCCACACGGGTAACTTCCGAGGCGAACGAGTTCAACTGATCGACCATCGTGTTGATGGTGTTTTTCAGGTCGAGAATTTCGCCCTTGGCGTCGGCAGTAATCTTGCGCGACAGGTCTCCGTTAGCGACGGCGGTGGTAACGTCGGCAATGTTTCGCACCTGATTGGTCAGGTTGCTCGCCATTGCGTTCACGGAATCCGTCAGATCCTTCCACGTTCCTGCAACGCCAGGCACGTCGGCCTGACCGCCGAGCACACCTTCGGTCCCTACTTCGCGCGCAACTCGGGTTACTTCGGCCGCAAACCCATTGAGCTGATCGACCATGATGTTGATCGTGTTCTTCAGCTCGAGGATCTCACCCTTTGCCTCTGCCGTGATCTTCCGCGACAGATCGCCCTTCGCGACGGCGGTGGTAACGTCGGCAATGTTTCGAACCTGACTCGTCAGGTTGGAAGCCATCGAGTTCACGGAGTCCGTGAGATCCTTCCACGTTCCGGCCACGCCTTCGACGGCAGCCTGTCCACCGAGCACGCCTTCCGTACCCACTTCCCGGGCGACTCGGGTTACTTCGGCCGCAAACGAGCTGAGCTGATCGACCATGATATTGATCGTGTTCTTCAGCATCAGGATCTCACCGCGAGCCTCGACGGTGATCTTCTGCGACAGGTCGCCCTTGGCGACGGCCGTCGTCACGTCGGCAATGTTTCGCACCTGGTTGGTCAGGTTGCTCGCCATTGCGTTCACGGAATCCGTCAGATCCTTCCACGTACCGGCCACGCCCGGTACAGCAGCCTGTCCGCCGAGCACTCCTTCGGTGCCGACTTCCTTCGCGACTCGAGTCACCTCGGCCGCAAATCCATTGAGCTGATCGACCATGATGTTGATCGTGTTCTTCAGCTCGAGGATCTCACCCTTTGCCTCTGCCGTGATCTTGCGCGACAGATCGCCCTTGGCGACGGCGGTCGTGACGTCGGCAATATTCCGAACCTGACTCGTCAGGTTGGAAGCCATCGAGTTCACGGAATCCGTCAGATCCTTCCACGTGCCCGCCACGCCCTCGACCGCTGCCTGACCACCGAGCACGCCCTCCGTTCCTACTTCTCGAGCAACACGCGTTACCTCTGCCGCAAATGAGCTGAGCTGATCGACCATGATATTGATCGTGTTCTTCAGCATCAGGATCTCACCGCGCGCTTCGACGGTGATCTTCTGCGACAGATCGCCCTTGGCGACCGCTGTCGTGACGTCGGCAATGTTTCGCACCTGATTGGTCAGGTTGCTCGCCATCGCGTTCACGGAATCCGTCAGATCCTTCCACGTACCCCCAACGCCCGGTACGTCAGCCTGTCCGCCGAGCACTCCTTCGGTGCCGACTCCCTTCGCGACTCGGGTTACCTCGGCAGCGAATGCATTGAGCTGGTCCACCATCGTGTTGATGGTGTTCTTGAGGTCGAGCACTTCGCCGCGCACTTCGACGGTGATCTTCCGCGACAGATCGCCACGGGCAACAGCAGTGGTCACGTCGGCAATGTTTCGCACCTGATTCGTCAGGTTGCTCGCCATCGCGTTTACCGAGTCCGTCAGATCCTTCCACGTTCCGGACACGCCGGGCACGTTCGCCTGGCCACCCAGCACGCCTTCAGTACCGACCTCGCGCGCAACGCGCGTCACTTCGTCGGCGAACGAGCTGAGCTGGTCAACCATTCGATTGACGGTCGTTCCAATGCGCAGGAACTCGCCCTGCACCGTCTTGCCTTCGATTTCCAGCACCATCTTCTGCGACAGATCGCCGCGGGCCACCGCCTCGATGACACGCGCGACCTCGGTGGTCGGCTGCATCAGGTCGGTGATCAGGGCGTTCATGGAATTGACCGTGGTCGCCCAGCTCCCATCGACCTCGCCAATGAATGCGCGTTCGGTCGCCATGCCTTCTCGGCCGACGGCGTTACTGACGCGCATTACTTCCTTACTCAGATTCTCGCTGCGAAGCGCTACCCGATTGAACGCCTCGACGATGTCGTTGACGAGATCGTCGCCGTCCGTCTGGAGACGTACCTCGAAGTCACCGACTTCCAGACTGCGCAGGCCTTCGAGCAATTCCTCGAGCTCGTGATCACGGCCGCCACCGTTACGTGAGCGCGGCGGTGAACCGCCGCCACGAGCTGATTTCTTTCGACGTCCGCCATTCGGCCCATTCTTTCGGGCCTTCGGCTCATCGTCGACTTCTATGTCGCGATCGACTTCCACAGAATACTCCTGGATAGATCTGACAAATCGGAAAAGCGAGAATCACCCCGAAGAAAAACCATACTCTCCGGGGGGGCAAAGGCCTTCTGTTACTTCAAGAAAGGGACCGTCGTGTGCGATCGGTACCGCACCAACCGTTCACCCCACCTCAGAATCGTTAAAGTAACCCCGCGCAACGACTTGACGGCCAGCAACCCACGGAGGCAACCAGCGTGGGTCAACAGGCAATGACTGCCGGAGCCGACCGTCCGCGTCGGTGCGGGTTGAGCGCGGCGCCAACGTTATGGTCGCCGCTCCCATACTACTCCCGTTTGAGCGAAACCGCAGCCTCCACAGGATCCCCGAGTCGCACTAACCCATCGCGCTGAACCCGTGCATAGACCCGACTCCATCCGGGGTGATGCACCTGCGAGATACGCCAGATTTCCTCTCCGGCAAACGAACTTCGGATGGTTTTGCACGGCCGGACGTACGACGTGATTTCCAGCTCCGCCTCGCCAACTCGAAGAATCATTCCCGGCATGACGGCGGACCAATCCATCCCCTGCACGGTGATATTCTCGCCAGTAGTGCCCGGCCCAATGGAGTGGCCCTCATGATTCAGCGCCTCGATGCGCTCGAGGGAGTAGAGACTCACCGCCCGCATGGGACCGCCGTGATAGAGCCTGTTACGCTGATTGTCGCCTTCCAGCCCGAGTGTCGTGATCCTGGCTTCAGACACCGGGAGCTTTGGAACGCCGCCCGGCGAGACATTGATGGAGTGAACGACACTAGACATTGGCCACGAGAAACCGGACCGGGATTCCGCCATTTCCCGTCTCGAAGACTGGCTTCAGCGGAAGCTTCAGCTGGCCTTCCAGCTTTCTGTCGGCGCTGAGCATTCCCAATTTCCAACCCCCGAACTTCGCACGAACCACGTTCCCGAACTGCGCATAGAGATCTCGCAGGGCCGTCGAGTCGCCAACTCGAACACCATACGGAGGATTCGACAGGATCCAGCCCGCGTCGGAGGGAGGCCGAAGATCCGAGATACTGCCGACGACGAACTCGATGTCGTTTGCGACGCCTGCTCGAACGGCATTCTCGCGCGCCATCGCGATGACGCCAGCGTCGCGGTCGGAGCCGCGTATGGGCGCCGCCGTGCCCGGGAGCTCCTGAGCAACGGCCTGGTCCAGAATGGACTTCCACTTCGTCTCATCGAAATCCGGCCATCGCATGAATGCAAACTGGCGACCCGAGCCCGGTGCGATTCGGCGCGCCTGAAGCGCGCCCTCAATCGGAATGGTTCCCGAGCCGCACATGGGGTCAATCAGAGAGTCTCCTGGCGCCCACCCACTGGCCAGGATCATTGCGGCGCCCAATGTCTCTCGAAGCGGGGCCTTCCCCGACGCGAGTCGGTATCCGCGCTGGTGCAGAAGTGCGCCTGACGTATCCGCACTAATGGTGCAGCGATCGTGCAGCAGCCGGACCGTAAACAACTGTGCGCCCGACGCATCCGGCTGATCGTCGTCGGGATCTACCGACGCAATCATGCGCGCGCCGGGAACGCGGCGCTCCACTGCGGCGGCCAGTCGATCGGCGACGCCATCCGAATGGTACAGGCGCGACTTACGGCAGGTCACCCGAAACCGCACCGAGCCCCTGGGCTGAATGAATTCCTCCCACGGGACCTTTCGAGACAGTCGCTCCAGCTCGTGAAACGCCCGCGCCTCGAACTCGGCGATTCGCACCACGACGCGACTGGCGCTGCGCAACCAGAGATTTGCCTGATATGCATCAGCTCGGCCACCCGTGAAGGGCACGCCGCCCACTTCGATCTTTCCCGGAGAAATACCGAGTGCCACGAGCTCACGCGCGACAATCGGTTCAAGTCCTGGTGCGGCAACCGCAAAGAGCTCGAACGACGTACGCTTCGGACGCACGATGGCACTGGCGCGAACGGCCGGTGGAGTCTTTGGGCCTCCCCGCGCCGTTTGGGCAATTACCGTAGTTGCTTCTACCGGCGCCGAGGCGTGGTGCGGCCCTGCGGCCTTACGCGGAGGTCGGCTCCGTTTCTCCGGCTGCCGTTCGGGTATGTATGGGCGTTTGGGAGGCACCGGGGCGCTTGGAAAAGTGATCCCACAGGCGGTAACCGAGCAGCAGGACAACGATCGTGAGATACACGATCGGAAGAAACGTATCCTTCTTCACCGCCCAGAGATAATGGATGGTGCCGGTGATCGCGGCGACGTAGATCAGCCGGTGCAGCTTCACCCAGCGTTGGCCGAGGCGTCTGATCCACCCCTTGGTGGACGTGATGGCCAACGGGGTGAGTATGAGAAACGTGAGCATCCCCACCGTGACGTACAGATGCTCCAGCACATCCTCGACGATGTCGCTCACGTCGAACACCATGTCGAGCCCGATGTAGATGAGCAGGTGCGTGCTCGCGTAGAAATACGTGAACAACCCGAGCATCCGACGATACCGTGCAACGCCGTTCCACCCGGAAAGCTTGCGAAGCGGCGTGATGGCCAGCGTGATGGCGAGGAGGCGGAGCGTCCACCGACCGGTTTCGCGCTCTACTTTCTCGATCGGATTCGCCCCGAGCTGATCGAGAAAAAAGTCGCGAGCGAGAAGTCCGAGGGGGACGAGACAGAGCAGGAACACCAGCGGCTTCACCAGCCGCGAAGCACGCATCGATATCTAGAAGTTCTTTTTCAGGTCGAGGCCACGGTACAGCGATGCGACCTCGCCGTACCCGTTGAACATCAGCGTGTCCCGCTTCTTCCACTCACCCAGGCGTCGTTCCTTGCCCTGGCTCCAGCGCGGGTGGTCCACTTTCGGATTCACATTGGAGTAAAAGCCGTATTCGCCGGGCGCCGACTTGTTCCATGCGGTCTGCGGCTGCGTCTCAATGAAGCGAATTTTCACGATGGACTTAATGCTCTTGAAGCCATACTTCCAGGGCACGACGAGACGCAGCGGTGCGCCATTCTGATTCGGTAGCGTCTTTCCGTAGAGACCGGTCGCCAGAATGGTGAGCGGGTGCATGGCTTCGTCCAGACGCAGGCCTTCGGTGTAGGGCCAGTCGAGCACCGCGCGCCGTTGTCCGGGCATCTGCTTCGGATCGAGCAGCGTCGTGAACTCCACAAACTTTGCCTTCGACGTCGGCTCCACCTTCTTGATGATATCCGAGAGCCGAATCCCCATCCACGGAATGACCATCGACCATCCCTCCACGCAGCGCAGCCGATACACGCGTTCTTCCACCTTGTGCGGCTTCACGAAATCTTCGATCTGATAAATCGCCGGCTTTTTGACATGTCCGTCAATCGCGATCGTCCACGGCCGGGTTTTCAGCGTGTGCGCATTCGCAGCCGGATCCTCTTTGTCGGTTCCGAACTCGTAGAAATTGTTGTAGCCCGTGACGTCGTCGAACGGCGTCAGCTTGTCCTTCGGCGCCAGCGAATCGTCACCGAACGCCTCGAGAGAAGCGGGCAACGCAAGCGCTGCAGCGGCGAGTCCAATGCCCGTCGCGCTACCAAGAAAGGCACGACGATTGAGGTAATCGCGCTCGTCGGTGATCTCGGACGCCGGGAGCGGCTTGTTACGTCGAATGAGCATGCGTGAGCTCCAGAAAAGTGCCGAGCCGTACCACGACGGCCCAGGCGAACGAAGTAGAACACCTCTGCGCGATACCCCGTTCCACCCTGCTCATCTATCAGTGGAGCCGACGGAAGGTTCGTTTCGCGCCCCCTCCCATCTTCGCTCCGTGAACGCCACCATCGAGGCCGTCAGCCAGATGGTGCCCATGAGGTAGCCGGCTATCACGTCGGTGGGCCAGTGCACTCCCAGGTACATGCGCGAGTACAGACTGAAGCCCAGAATGGCTGCCGCAGCGACATAGGGCCACCGCCATCCCTTGAAGCGGTGGAGCAGGAGCGCGACGGTGAGCAGCACAGCAACGCTCGAGATGGCGTGACCACTGGGATACGATGCAAACTGAAACTGGCCGCGACGTTCCCAGAGATCCGGCCGGGGCCGGTCGTAGAGAAACTTGAGAATGAAATTGAGGGCTGAGCTCCCCACGAGCAGCACCAGCAGGTGAAGCGCGAGCGTTCGGCGGCCGCCACGGCGCCAGAGCCACACCGCGGGAGCGATCACCAGCGGGAACAGCGTCCAGTTCGTGCCCAACCACGGCACGACAAGAAAGAGCCAATCCACCACGGGCGGCACCTCATTCGAGTGCACTTGCACCATGAGCGCACGCTCCCAGCCGACGCCCTTCCCCCAGTCATTGCCTCCAGCGCGGAGAGAGGTCGCGATCGCCACTCCGGTTAACAGTGCCGCCATGAAGCCAGCTATCAGCCACGTCCAGCGCACAAAGAGGCGCTCCGGCTCCGGCTGCGGCCCGGGCGCGGCGATCGCCTCCGGTGCACGTCCCGGCACCAATTCACCGCCGCCGAAATCCGAACCTTTCAATTCACCCTCTCTGTTCGCGGCATTGAGCGACGACGCTGCAGACAAGTACGCTCCCGTGCTGCAGTCGTGGCAAGCCATGCAGAAGCGTCGTGCACGGTCGCGACCTCAACCACAGCACGCGGTGCGCACGGCATCGCGACGCCGCCTTCCTCGGCCCGCTTCGTGCCACTGTGCCGGACCGATGCCGACTTCGGAAAAAGCCCGGGCGCTCTCGATCCTGACCCAGCGCTTCGGACACGTCGACTTTCACCCGGGACAGTGGCCGCCCATCGAAGCAATCCTCGGCGGCCGCGACGCGCTCGTCGTCATGCCGACGGGCAGCGGAAAGTCGCTGATTTACCAGCTCCCTGCACTTATGCTCCCGGGGCTCACGGTCGTCGTCAGCCCGCTCATTGCCCTGATGAAGGACCAGCAGGACAAGCTCGCGTCGCACGGAGTGGACGCGCTCGCCATGCACTCCCACCTCACCGACCGGCAGGCGCGCGAAACCGGGCGCCAGGTGCAGCACGGACAGGGCGAGATTCTTTATCTCACCCCCGAGCGCTTCAAGGATCGCGCCTTTTTCGAGCATCTGCTCACTCGCAAGGTGGCTCTCTTCGTCGTTGATGAAGCACACTGTGTCAGCCAGTGGGGACACGATTTTCGCCCGGACTACCTCACCCTCGGTTCCATCGTCAAACGGCTCGGCCGCCCCACGGTGCTGGCGTTGACGGCCACGGCCACCGCGGACGTGCGACAGGACATCGTGCATCAACTCGGAATGCACGATCCGCACACGACGATCACCGGCTTCGCGCGTCCCAACCTGCGCTTCGAGGTTCGGCGGACCGTCAACGACGCGATGAAGCAGCGCATACTTGAGGAGCTGCTCTCCGACGATGCCACGAGCGGTGTGATCTACGTCGCCACTGTGAAGGAAGCCGACCGGCTGCACCGGGAACTCGGCGAGCGATACTCCGTGGGCAAATACCATGGCAAACTGTCGGCAGTCGAAAGAACGGCGACGCAGGACAAATTCATGTCCGGCCCGCTCCGAGCGATCATTGCGACGAATGCGTTCGGGCTCGGTATCGACAAACCGGATATTCGCTTCGTCATCCACTACCACTTCCCCGGCTCCATCGAGTCGTACTACCAGGAGGCTGGGCGCGCAGGCCGCGACGGGCTGCCCGCCACGTGCCACTTGCTCTATCGCGTCGAGGACAAGCGCATCCAGAGCTACTTTCTCGGCGGCAAGTATCCCGATGTCGAAGAAGCCGCGCGGGTTGCGATCGCGCTGGAACAACATCCAATTCGCACGAGCGTGCCTCTGGCCGACATCGCGGAGCAATCGGGAGTGGCGTCTCGCAAAGCGCGCATTGTCTTCATGCTGCTCAAGCGACACGGCCTCGTCCGCGAATACCGGGGTGGCTCGTGGGAGCGACTCGAGAACCGCTTGACGAGCATCGATCTCAGCGCCGACCTTATCGACTACGAGGCGCGCCGGGAAGTCGATCACCGGAAGCTTCGGGCGGTCGTGCAGTTTTGTCAGACTACCCGGTGCCGGACACGATACATACTGGAATATTTCGGAGAAGCAGTGGACGAGCGGTGGCGCTGCGGCAACTGCGATGCCTGCGATGCGACGCAGTCGTGGAACCGGGTGCCCGACCTGCTGCCTGAGATATTGCTGCCCGCTTGAGCCTGATGCTGCCGTTGGTCGCTCGCGCTGCACGAACTTTGGAACTGGAGCTTTCATGAACCTGTATTCCGGACGCGCCTTCCTCGCGCTGCTGTTGCCCTTTGCCGCTGGTGCGCAGGCCTCGACCGGCCAGCCTGCCCCGATTCGCGGATTTCCGGCAGATGCGGTTGCCGCTCAACATGCGCTCGAGCAACGGCTTCGAAGTGTCCCGAACGCCGACTCGCTTCGCGCGCGGATGCGTCTCCTGAGCGAAGAGCCTCACGAAGCGGGAACGGAACGGTCGCGCAAAGTCGCTGAGATGATCCTCGCTCGCTTCAAATCCTTTGGGCTTGATGCGCGGATCGAACAATTCGAGGCCATGATGCCGAGGCCGACGTCGCGCTCCCTCGAGCTCCTCGGTCCCGAGCGCTTCACCGCTTCGCTTTCCGAGACCGCGCTTTCTGAAGACAAGGATTCCGGCGACCGTGACCAGTTGCCGACGTATAACGCCTACTCGCGCGACGGAGATGTCACCGGGGAGCTGGTATACGTCAACTACGGCATCCCCGCCGACTACCGCGTGCTCGACAGCCTCGGTATCAGTGTGAAGGGAAAAATCGTGATCGCGCGCTATGGCATGTCGTGGCGCGGCATCAAGCCGAAGGTGGCGGCCGAGCACGGGGCGATCGGGTGCATCATTTACTCGGATCCGCGCGAGGATGGTTACTTCGAGGGCGACGTCTATCCGAAGGGTCCGATGCGTCCCTCGCAGGGCGTCCAGCGCGGCAGCGTG
>JBKJRV010000240.1:0-15257 GCA_046593115.1 Gemmatimonadaceae bacterium | reverse complement strand
CGTGCCTCGCGCCACCGCGACCGCGGTGAGGACCCGATGCGTTCGTCCACGCAGCGTTCGCAGCATCAGGCCTGCTTCGTCGGACGTGCGCGGCTTGCCAAGCACGCGACCGTCAATGACGACAATGGTATCCGCCGCGATGATGAGCGCATCCGGATGCCGGTGGGCGATCACAGTGCCCTTCTCGCGCGCGAGTCGTTCGGCGTGCTCCGCCGGGTCCTCGCCGCGGCGCTCGGTTTCGTCGATGTCGGCGGGAATGACCTCATGCCCGATCCCGACAAGCGTCAGCAGCTCGCGCCGCCGTGGAGACGACGAGGCCAGGATCACGCGCAACGAACTCACCGTTCCAGCCAGAGCGTTACCGGACCATCGTTCACCAGTTCGACGTCCATCATCGCGCCGAACTCGCCGGTCTCGACACGCGCACCCCGCTCCCGCAGCAGCTCCACGAACCGGACGTAGAGCGGTTGCGCGATCTCCGGACGCGCCGCGGTCACGAAGCTGGGGCGCCGCCCCTGGCTCGCATCACCGTACAGGGTGAACTGGGAAACCACGAGCAGCGCGCCTGAGACATCCGCCATGGCAAGGTTCATCTTGCCGGCAGCATCGCCGAATACGCGAAGTCCGGTGACCTTGTCGGCCATCCATGTGAGTTGCTCTCCCTCATCATCGTGCGTAAAGCCCACCAGCAGGAGCAAGCCGCGATCGATGCGGCCAGTGACGCGCCCTTCGACACGGACCATGGCCGACGATACCCGCTGCAGCAGCACGCGCATGGCCGAGCGCCCTGCTCAGCTCACTCGACGGTGACGGACTTCGCCAGATTCCTAGGCTGATCGACATTGGAGCCGCGCTTGACCGCGATGTAGTACGCGAGCAGCTGCAACGGGATGGATGCAAGCACCGGCGTCAGCATGTCGATGGTTTCCGGAATGCGGAACTCATAGTCGATGAGCTTCGACAGCCCGGGCTCCTCCCGGCTCGTGATCGCGATGACGCGACCCTTCCGCGCCTTCACTTCCTGGATGTTCGAGCTGATCTTATCAAACACCGAGTCGTGCGGCGCGACGAACACCACCGGCATCATCTCGTCGATGAGCGCGATGGGGCCATGCTTCATCTCGGCCGCCGGGTACCCCTCGGCGTGGATGTAGCTGATCTCTTTCAGCTTCAACGCACCCTCCAGCGCCGCCGGAAAGTTGTAGCCGCGGCCGAGATACAGGAAATTGCTCGCGCGCTTGAACTCCTCGGCCAGCGCTTCGATCTGATCAGCACGCGACAGGATATCGGCGATCTTTTCCGGCAGCGCCTGCAGTGCCTGCACGACCTGGCGTCCGGCCATGATCGACATGTCGCGCACACGGCCAAGGCGCAACGTGAGCATGGCGAGTGCGACTACCTGACTCGTGAACGCCTTGGTGGAGGCGACACCAATCTCCGGTCCCGCATGCAGGTACACACCACCGTCCGATTCACGCGCGATCGTTGAGCCGACCACGTTCACGAGGCCGATCGCGCGCGCGCCGCGCCGCTTGGCTTCGCGCATGGCGGCGAGGGTATCCGCAGTTTCGCCAGACTGCGAGATCACGACGCAGAGCGTCTTCTCATTCACCACCGGATTCCGGTAGCGAAACTCTGAAGCATACTCCACCTCGACCGGAATGCGCGCGAACTCCTCGATCATGTGCTCGCCGATCAGCGCCGAGTGCCAGCTCGTGCCGCAGGCGGTAATGACGATATTGTCGATATGCAACAGATCGTCATCGGAGAGGTTGAGACCTGATAGCTTGGCGGTGCCTTCTTCCTGCAGCAGGCGGCCGCGCATGGTGTTCTCGATGGTCTCGGGCTGTTCGAAGATTTCCTTGAGCATGAAGTGCGCGTAGCCGCCGCGCTCGATCTGCCCCAGGTCCCAATCGATCTTGCTGATCTTCTTGTCCACTTCGACGGCGTCGAGATTGATCATGTGATAGCCGGTCCGCTCGAGCACCGCGACATCGCCATCGTCCAGATAGATGACTTCCCGGGTGTGCTTGAGGATCGCGGACACGTCACTGGCAATGAAGAACTCGCCATCCCCAAGTCCCACCAGCAGCGGGCTGCCCTTTCTGGCGGCAACGATCTTGTCTGGATCGCGGCTGGAGATCACAGCGATGCCATACGTCCCCTGCACCATGTGCAGCGCCTCGATGACCGCTTGCTCGAGACTTTCATCAAAGGACGACTCGATGAGGTGCGCGAGTACCTCGGTATCGGTTTCCGACTTGAAGACATGGCCATTCTTCTCCAGCCACACCCGCAGGGCGCTCGCGTTCTCGATGATCCCGTTGTGCACCAGCGCGATCTCACCCTTGCAATCGAGGTGCGGGTGGGCATTGCACTCCGTCGGCGCCCCATGGGTGGCCCATCGCGTGTGCGCGATTCCCACGGTCCCGGTGAGAGGCGAGCTGGCGACTGAATTTTCGAGAATCGAGATCTTGCCTGCTTTCTTGCGGGTCTCGACACCGCTGCCGTTCATGAGCGCGATGCCTGCGGAGTCATAGCCGCGATACTCGAGGCGCTTCAATCCATCAATCAGGAGCGGCGTGGCGACCCGAGGGCCGACGTATCCGACAATTCCGCACATGGCGTTCTACAAACTCCTAAAGAGAGACCTGAATAGCTGAGACTTCGAGGCACTGCGCTCGTGAGGTATCGCTCCACCGGCGTGGCGGCGGTGGTGCCGGCCGTGACCGATCACGACAACGCGTCCAGTGGGGCTCGCGCCGTCGCGATCAGCGCGGATGCCTCCTGGGCCGTTGGCGCTTCCGCAATGACGCGTACAATCGGCTCCGTGCCCGACGGACGCACGTGCAGCCATCGATCGGGCCACGACAGGCGCAGCCCATCCTGCACATCAATCTCCGCGCCCGGAAGCGCAGCCCGTAGCGCGGCGTATACCGTGTCCAGCGGCGCCGCCGGACGATCGAGCTTGTCCTTCACGATCGCGTACCGGGGATATCCTGCAACAATCGCGGACATCGGCCGCCCCTCCATCTGAAGCAATTGCAGGATCAGCGCCGCGCCAGCGGGAGCATCGCGTCCCAGGTGAAGCTCGGACACGATGACGCCACCATTGCCCTCACCCCCGATGGCCGCACCCTCCGTACGCATCCTCGCAGCCACGTTGACTTCGCCAACCGGTGCGCGGATCACCCGCGATCCCGCTCCCGCCGCAATGTCATCGACGATACGACTGGTCGAGAGGTTCGTGACCACGACGCCCCCCCGCTGACTCAGCACGACCTTCGCCGCCAGCGCGAGCGTGTAATCCTCGCCAATGGCCCGCCCATCCTCGGCCACGATCGCCAGACGGTCAACGTCGGGGTCCACCGCGAATCCGATATCCGAACGGGAATCGCGAACAAGGCGTTCCAGATCCCCGAGATTCTCGGCAATCGGCTCAGGGGCGTGGGGAAAATGGCCATCCGCTTCCAGATGAATGGCCGTGACGATACAGCCGAGGCGCTCGAGCAGGGCCAGCATGATCGGGGCACCCGCGCCGCGGACGCAATCCAGCGCCACCCGAAACTTCCGCGCGCGAATCGCCTCGACGTCAACGAACGGCAGCGCAAGCACGAGCTCAATGTGGCGCTCGACTGCCTCGCGATCCTCGACAATCGTCCCAATCCGGTCCCACGTGGCCCGCGGGATGGGCCGGCCGATCGTCTCGCGCATCTCGGCACCTTCGGCCGCCTCCAGAAACAGCCCGGAGGGTCCGATGAATTTGAGCGCATTCCACTCGATCGGGTTGTGGCTGGCGGTGATCGCCAGTCCTCCCGCCGCATGATGGTACTCGACGGCAAGCTGGACGGTTGGCGTAGGCACGACACCGATGTCGATCACTTCACAACCCACCGACTGCAATGCGCCCAGCACCACCCGGTGGAACATTGGACCGGACACGCGGCTGTCCCGCCCCACGACAACCTTGAGTGAAGTGCCACGCGACGTTGCCCACGCACCAAAGCCCGCGGCATAGGTGCACATGACCTCGGGCGTGAGCGCCTCTCCGACTCTTCCGCGGATTCCGGAGACGCTCACCATGAGCCCGGGTTGGCCCGATCCAGTCGTCATTATCCGATTACCGCCATCGCCACGCTCGTTCTTGTTGTAAGGTTCGTGCAGGTGCGCAATCGGCTGGCAAGGTAGGGACCACACGCAGTGAGCGGAATGGTCCTGGTGCCACCGCTCCGAGCCGGCGTCGAGCGATCACGCCATCGCGTTGATGCTTTACACGTTTTCGCGCGGTCCGTAGTTTCCTCGCGCCACTCCTGGAGTATCAACTGGCCACGACGATCAGCTCGCGCGTCTCATATCTCCCGTTCTGGGCGAAGATGGCCTCCCTGAGTGCCGTCGTCGTCCTGGCTACGCTGCTCGTCCTGCTGACGCCCGTGTATTCCCAGGGACGGAAGAATCTCATCGTCCTGCACGGCGAGCGTCTGTTTGCGGTTGCTCGAAGCGCGACCGTCGGTGTCGCCGCGGAGTCGCTCGACGTTATTGCAACGCCAGGCGGCCAGAATTCGGCGGCGTTCGTGAATGCCCGGAGTACGCTCAAACGACTGTGGGTCGTCAATGGCGGCAACATCAGCGAGCTCGCGAATGGCATCGCGATCGTCCGCCGCCAGGGAGGCAGCTATCGCTACCTGGTACACTCGTCCTGGAACGCCGGTCAGCCGCAATACAATCAGCGCTGGTTTCCACCACCGGGTCTCGCCGATTCCCTCAACCGGCAGCGGGGTGGCTTCAGCGATCTCTTTGTGACGGAAACAGGGCGATACGTGACGGCTGCCGCGCCCGTCCTGCGACGGGATGGAACGGCGGCCGGCTACATTGTGACCACCCTGCGAGCCGAAAATTTCCTGGCGGAGCTCAATGGACAGATGCGACGGTTCAGCCTCTTTCCGTTACTCGCGCTCGCGTTTGCGCTCTTCCTCTCGTACTGGGCCTCGCGTCGCCTGACGCGCGGCATCGAAGCAGTGTCATCCCACGCCGAGCTCGTGGCCAAGGGGTCGCTACGCGGAGAATTGAATTTTGTGTCGGGCGACGAGATCGGTGTCCTTGCGGACTCTTTCCGCCGCATGACCACCAGTCTGCGCGCCCTGCTGCGCGATATCGAGAGCGGCGCCAGCGAAGTCGCGGCCACGGCCGAGCAGCTGGCCTCGGGCGCCGAGCAGATGAGTGCGTCAACCGAGGAGGTCTCGAGTGCCGCCCACTCCATCGCCGATTCTGCGTCGCGGCAGACGGCAGGCATCAGGAACGTCCTCGCCGCGTCCACGCGCGTTGCGGAGCGCGCGCTTCGGGTGTCCGAGCATTCCCGGAGCGCGCAGAGCGCGGCGGACACGGTAGCGCAGTCAGCACGACGCGGCTCTCAGTCGGCGGAGGAGGCGCTGCAGAGCATGGCGGCCATCACCGCCGTCACTAATGAAGCCGTTCCCGCTGTCGGCGAGCTGGGCGAAAAGTCCCTGCGCATCGGCAAGATCACGGATACCATTGCCGCCATTGCACGACAGACGAACCTGCTGGCACTCAATGCCGCCATCGAGGCGGCGCGCGCCGGTGAACATGGCAAGGGCTTCGCCGTCGTCGCAGATGAAGTGCGGAAGCTCGCCGGTGAAAGCGCGCGCGCGCTGGACACCATCCGGAAACTGGCCACCGAGATCCGTACGGCGGCCATTCGCACCGGGGAGCGCATCACGCTTGTGAGCGACCGCGTCGCGGCGGGCGAATCCGTCATTCGCTCTTCGTCCGTGGCGCTCACGCAGATCGCGCGCGAGATCGAAGGTAGCCGAAGTGCCGTCGCCCTCATCGTCGAATCGACGGAAGCGCAGCAGCGTGAGGCACAGGCGCTCGCGCGCGAGATCGAGACCATCGCGGTGGTCGCCGAGGGGAACGCTTCGACGTCGGAGGAGGTGAGCGCCGTCGTCGAAGAGCAGACCGCCGCGATGTCGAACGTGACCGAATCAAGCCAGCACCTCGCCGACATCGCCACGCGTCTCAAGGGCTCGATGGCACGCTTCACCCTGTGAGCGATCCGCTGGCCCTGCTGCCCCTGGCCATTGCGGCCGGCGCCGGGCGAGTGGATGGGTTCGAGGCGCAGCAGCTGGTCGCAGCCGGCCTGACGCTCCTTCAGCGGAGTGCCCCGCTCGTGCGTGCGCTCACTGGAAAACGCAGTGCCATCCTGCTGCCGACGTCGCCAGCATTCCTGGTCGCCCTCGCGGCAAGCGACGGACGCGGCGCCGTCCTGATCAATCCACTCGCGGCACCGGCCGAGATCGCATTCCAGATCCGGGACGCGGACGTCGGCGCGGTCTTTACCGACAGCATCCTGGGCGCGCGGCTCCCTCCGGACATTGTCACGGTGATCATGGATGATGCGCCGCGGACGGCTCGCGTTATCGCGAAGGGCACCAGTCACGACATCGACCTCGGCTCGCATCTCGGTATCTCCCTGGAGGGTGACACCGCGACTCCCGGGCGCGATGAAGAGGCCGCGATCGTCTATACCTCGGCGATGGCGGGCACGCCGCTGGGAGCCGTTCTCACGCATCGCAACCTCATCGCGAATGCCCGGGCGACCGTGGAAGCCGCGGGCAACGATGCGCAGGACCATGTGCTGACGTTACTGCCACTCGCGCACCTGTTCGGACTCACGGTCGCGTTCGCGGCACCCCTGATGGCTGGAGGGCGAGCCACTACGGTCTCGCGGTTCGCGCCCCCGCGCGTGCTCGAACTGATGCAGCGGGACATCACCGAGGTGGTCGCCGTGCCCGCCGTCTTCCACGCGCTGCTGGTGGGCATGGGGCGCAGGAGCGGCTGGCGCAGCGATTCCCTGCGCCTCTGCATCTGTGGCGGGGCCGTGCTGTCCGTCGCGCTTCAGGAGCGGTGGTTCGACGCGACCGGCGTGGAGCTGCGACAGGGCTACGGACTCACCGAGGGTGGCCCGGTCTGCCTGTTCAACCGCACGAGCCTGCCCAATCGCCGAGGGACGCTGGGGGTGCCATATCCCGGAGTGGAGGTGTCCATTCGCGGGCTCGCAAACGGTGCTCCACTCGAGCACGGCGACGAGGGCGAGATCTGCGTTCGGGGAGACAATGTGTCACCCGGGTACCTGCGCGATGGCGACCGAGGGCTCGCGCAACGCGACGGCTGGCTCCGCACCGGCGACCTCGGCGTCGCCAACCCGAACGACACGGTGACCTTTCGCGGACTGTGCAAGCCCATGTTCACCCGGAACGGCTTCAACATCTATCCGGCGGAGATCGAGCGCGTGGTGCGGGAGATGCCCGGAGTGGATGCAGTCCGCGTGCAAGCCGTGCCCGTCGAAGCGCGGGAGCATGACATTGCGCTCCGGATTGCCGGATCCGTTTCGGAGGAGCAGGTGAGGCTGTGGTGCGAGGCTCGCCTGAGCGCTTACAAGCAGCCCAGCGAGATCCGGGTCACCCCGGGCTGATCTCGAGGGAAACGGAGAGCGGTATTGGCGGGCGCAGCGGGGGTCCGCTGTCAGAAGCAGGCGGCGCGTCCAGACCCGCGTGAAGATTGACGTCCACCGCGCCGGCGCGCCCGGCCTCGACAAACACGCTGACCACGTCCGCATCGAACTGCGTGCCCGCATGCACCCCAAGCTCTGCCATCGCCTCGTCGAGTGACAGCCGGCGTCCCCGATAGGGACGGAAGCTGGTCATCGCGTCGAAGGCGTCCGCGACGGCGGCGATCCGGGCGCACAACGGAATTGCAAGGCCCTTGAGGCCATCCGGTATGCCGCGACCGTCGAACCGTTCATGATGCGAGCGGACGATCGTGAGCGCGAGCGGCGCGTCGCGGAGCAGCGGCGACAGAATTCGCCATCCCACGACCGGATGTGTCATGATGTGCTCGTACTCCTCGTCGGTGAGCTTGCCCGGTTTGTTCAGGACCGACTCACGTACGCCGATCTTCCCGATATCGTGCACGTGGCCCCCGAGCTCGATCTGCCGCACGACGTCGGCGTCCTGGTTCATCGCCCGGGCGATCACCGAGGAATACTGGCTCACCCGAATGGAATGACCACGCGTGTACGTATCCTTTACTTCGAGCGCTTCGGCCAGTGACTGGACGCCAGCCAGAAAGATTTCCTCGAGCCGCTTCGCCTGGGCGGCCACGCGTTCCTCGAGTCGCTCCTGGTACTCGCGATTCTCGAGGATCAGACGGCGTCGGTCGAGCGCCTGAATGACGCGAGCGCGGACTTCCTCCAGGTGAAACGGCTTGGTCAGGTAATCCATGGCCCCGATCGCCAGACAGCTCACGGCGACTTCGACATCGGCGACCGCCGTGATCATGACGACGGCGACTTCAGGGAAGCGCGAGCGTGCCTGACGGAGCAGCTCGATGCCGTCCATGCGCGGCATGCGAAGATCGGTGAGGACCAGTGTGAACGGCTGCCGCTGCAGGTGCTCCAGCGCCTCGACGCCGTTCGTCGCCTCGGTGCAGACAAAGCCGTCGCTCTCCATGAGACGCACCAGCACCTGGCGCAGGCGGGGCTCGTCGTCGACGACAAGACACGTGACACTCTCGGAGCCGGACATCGGGGGCGGAGACGTCATGCTGAGGTCGCCTGCAAGAGCCGGCTGGCCGTTTCCGCTGATGCGGCCCCGAGGTTATCTTGGCGAAGCAGCTTCCTTCCTCCAGAGTGCGGTATGACGCGCATCTTCGACGACGACCTCTCGACGGCGTTCGGTACTCGAGCCATTCACGCCGGCCAGCGGCCCGAGCCTCTTGCCGGGGCCATCATGACCCCGGTCTACCTCACTTCAACATACGTGCAGGAAGGGCTGGGCAACAATAAGGGCTATGAGTACGCACGGGGAAAGAACCCCACCCGCGAGGCACTCGAGCGAAACGTCGCGGCCCTCGAAGGCGGAACGCATGGCTTCGCGTTCTCCAGCGGGATGGGGTGCGTCGATTCCCTCATGAAGCTGTTCCGCTCCGGCGATCACATCGTCTGCGGCGAAAACGTCTACGGTGGCACGTTCCGCCTGTTCGACCGGATCCTCAGCAACATGGGGCTCAGCTTCACCTACGTGGATACGCGCGATCCCCAGCGCGTGCAGGACGCGGTGACGAAGAGGACGGTGGCGGTGCTCATCGAGACGCCGACCAATCCGCTGATGCGCATTACCGATATCGCCGCGGTCGCCGAGATCACCCACAGGGCGCATGCGCTGCTGATCGTCGACAACACCTTCGCGACTCCCTTCTTTGAGCAGCCCTTCACGCTCGGCGCAGACATTATCTACCACTCGACCACGAAATATCTCAACGGTCACAGTGACATGATCGGCGGCATTGCGATCGTGAACGATGATGCCCTCGCCGACAAGCTGAAGTTCATTCAGAACGCGGGCGGCGCGGTCCCGGGTCCTTTCGATTGCTGGCTCGCCCTCCGCGGTACCAAGACGCTGCACCTGCGCATGCCGCGGCACGACGAGAACGGGCGCCGGATCGCGGCATGGCTGGCCGAGCGGATGGGCGACGAGAACGTGATTTATCCGGGGCTCGAGTCGCATCCGCAGCACGCCCTCGCGGCGCGTCAAATGAGTGGCTTTGGCGGGATGATTGCCGTCGAGATGGGGACGAAGGAGCTGGCTGGCCAGGTGCTGGCCAAGGCGCGCGTCTTCTCGCTGGCTGAGTCGCTTGGGGGTGTCGAGAGCCTCATTAGCCACCCGGCCAGCATGACGCACGCTTCAGTACCACCCGACCGGCGAGCCCAGCTCGGCATCACCGAAGGGCTGATCAGGCTGTCCTGTGGAGTGGAGGACGTCGACGACCTGCTGAACGATCTCGAAAATGCGTTCGCCGGAGTGGACACTTCCGTGGCGGTTGGCGCGTAGGGGATTCCGAGCAGGTTCACCCTTACCAGTCGGGGTCTCACATGTCCGAGCGCAAAATCCTCACGCAAATCTCCTCCCGCGCATGGGAGCACCCGGCCGATCGCGCGGCGCTCAACACGCTGCGCTCCATTCCGGGCTTCGACGAAGTAGTCAAGCGGGTGGCCGGTGCCCTCGGCGAAACGGGACTGCGGCAGCTCTTTCTGGCCAACGCGGTGCAGGTTGGTCCGACCCAGCGACCCAAGCTGGATGCCCTGTACTCCGAGGTCATTGCGACGCTGGACTGGCCCGTCCGGCCGCAGCTATACGTCTCCCAGACTCCGTTCGTGAATGCCGGAGCGATCGGCTTCGAGCAGCCGTTCATCGTGCTGAACTCGGGTACGCTCAGCCTGCTCAATCCCGAGGAGCAGCGCGACATCATTGGCCACGAGTTGGGACACATCATGAGCGGGCACGTGGTCTACAGCACGATTGCCATCATCATCATGACGGTGGGCCTGAACAACCTGCCCTTCCTGGCGGGGCTCGCGCTCATGCCGTTCCAGCTGGCGCTGCTCGAGTGGTATCGGAAGGCAGAGTTCTCCTCGGATCGCGCCGGGCTGCTGGTGACTCAGGATCGCGAGACCAGCCTTCGCACGTTCCTGAAGCTTGCGGGGGGTGGCGCGGGTGACGACGCGATCGATCTCGACGCCTTCATGCGGCAGGCTTCCGAGTACGAAACGCAGGGAACGGCCTGGGAGCGCGTCTGGAAGATTCTGAATACCGCGTTCCGCGATCACCCGTTCAACACCGTGCGTGCGGCCGAGCTCCAGCGGTGGATCATCAGCGGAGAATACGATCGGATCCTGGCTGGCACTTACCTCCGCCGTGGCGACGAAGGAACCAGGCCTCTGGGCGACGACTACGTGGACGCTGCCGGCTACTATGGCGAGCAGACCCGCCAGTTCACTGATCAGGCGTTCAGCGCAATCAACAAGGCGCGCGAACGATTCTCGGACGCATTTCGCAATTCGACGAAATGAAGGTATTGCTGGTCGGCGGGGGCGGGCGGGAGCACGCCCTCGCCTGGAAGTTTGTGCGGGAGCAGCCAGATATCGAATTGATCGCCGCACCTGGCAATCCGGGGATTGCCGCGCTGGGTCGGTGCGTGGGGGTACCAGCGACCGATATCGATGCCCTGCTCCGCCTCGCCCTCAACGAGCGGCCTGACCTGGTAGTGATCGGTCCCGAGTCACCCTTGGCCGGCGGGATCGTGGATCGTTTTCGGGAGCACGGGATCCCGATCTTTGGACCCACCGCCGCGGCCGCCCAGCTGGAAAGCTCCAAGGCATTCGCCAAGGGGATCATGGAGGAAGCCGGTGTGCCTACCGCCTTCGCAACCATATGCTCCTCAGCCGCCGCAGCACATGCTGCGGTGGAGCAATCCGGTGCTCCGGTGGTTCTTAAGGCGTCGGGACTCGCCGCCGGGAAGGGCGTATTCGTCTGTATGGAAGAGGCGGAAGCGCATACAGCGGTGGATGAGCTCATGGCTGGTGGTTCGTTCGGCGCTGCCGGGAGCACCGTGCTGGTGGAGGAGTACATGGAGGGGGAGGAGCTCTCGATCTTCGGATTGACCGACGGAACTGCGGTGATCCCAATGTTGCCCGTTCAGGATCACAAGCGGCTGAGCGATGGCGACGAGGGTCCCAACACCGGAGGAATGGGCGCATATGCTCCGGTTTCCATCGGAGGGCCCGCTCTACAAGTAACGGTGATGAAGACCGTGTTCCAGCCTGTGCTTGCGACCATGCGGGAGCACGGTACTCCGTTCACAGGGCTCCTCTACGCCGGCCTGATGCTCACACCGCGCGGGGTGAAGGTAGTCGAGTTCAACTGCCGCTTTGGGGATCCAGAGACCCAGGTGTTGCTTCCGCTGCTTCGGAGCACCTTGCTGGATTTGCTGTTGACAGTGGCAACCGGCGGTACTTTGTCAGGTGCTCCAGCGTTCGATTGGGAGCACAGTGCTTCCGTTGGTACCGTGGTCGCGGAGGGGGGATACCCAACTAGCCACCGCGGCGGGCTGCCCATCGACCTTTCCCTGCTCCCGGAGGATGTCCACGTATTCCACTCGGGCACTGCGCTGGGGGAGACCGGCGCACTCGTTTCGGCAGGCGGGCGGGTTCTGACGGTCACTGCGGTCGCTCCCACGATAGTTGAGGCGCAGCATCGCAGTCGATCAGCAGCGGCGCTGGTTCGGTTCGAAGGGGCTCGATATCGCCGCGATATCGGGTGGCGCGAAATCGCTCGACGTGCCGGAGCTTCCTGAGACCGAAACGATCGCTCGCGATCTCGACCGGCTCGTGCGTGGGAGTACGATCACATCGGTTGCGATCCGAAAGTCTGACGTATTACGCCTGGTCACCAAAAAAGGCCTTGAGAGACGTATTACTGGCTGTACTATGATTCAATGGTGGCGCAGAGCTAAGCTCGTTATCTGCGACCTGTCAAACGCTGATCGCCTGGTGATCCAGCCTCGCTTCACCGGAGCCCTCCTCATCGACGACGGGACCGTTGCTCCCGGCCTCCTGCGGCATTCAGCCCTTCACTTCGGACTGGGTGATGGTCGCCGCCTCCACTACAGTGACGTGCGCCGCCTTGGCACCGTCTCGATAATGGATCCCGCAACGTTCGCCCGTTACGAAGGTCTCCTCGGCGTCGAGCCCCTTGACCCATCGTTCACCACCGAGCGATTATCGGGACTTGTTCGGGGTTCTCGTCAGGCAGTGAAGAAACTTCTCATGGATCAACGGCGAGTCGCAGGAGTGGGAAACATCTACGCCAATGAAGCGCTCTGGCGCGCCGGCATCGATCCGTCGCGCGCCGCCAACACGCTCGTCGCCACCGAGGTCGCGCGGCTACGAGACCAGCTCGTGGCCACGCTGACCGAGTCTATCGACGCGCGTGGGACTACCTTCCGCGATTTTCAGGACACGGCAGGCCAGCGTGGAGGCTACGCCGAGCGGCTTCAGGCCTACGGTCGCGGAGGGCTGCCTTGCCGGAAATGCGGCACCCGGCTCTTCGAGACTCACGCCATCGACGGGCGCTCCACGGTCATCTGCAGTCGATGCCAAGACTGAAGTCAGCACTGCTTCCACCGCCGGCGACCGCCGGCGAGATCGATCTTATGCGGAGCATGGTGCACGACGGCGCGGCGGACCGACCCGGCATCTATCGCATGGTTGCTCAGGACGGCGAAGTCCTGTACGTGGGAAAGTCCAAGCGCGTCCGGTCTCGCCTGCTCAGCTACTTTCGCTGTTCGTATCCAGGGGACAAGGGCGCGAGAATCCTGCGGCAGGCCCGGACCATCGACTGGGAGTACACGCCGAGTGAGTTCGCGGCGCTGCTTCGCGAGCTCCGGCTGATCAAGACGCTCCGGCCTCGCTTCAACGTGGCCATGAAGCGCGACGCCCGGCATTTCGCGTTCATCAAGTTGACGTCGGGTAAGGCGCCCAAGCTGCTCGTGGTCCGCGGCGCAAGCGATGATGCCGCCGTCTACTACGGACCGTTTCAGGGAGCGCAGCGTGTGGGCGAGGCACTGCGTGAGCTGAACGATGTCCTGGGGCTGCGCGACTGTTCGCTCGACCGGAAGATGCACTTCGCCGATCAGCACGACCTATTCCCCATCCTCGCGCGGACACCCGGCTGTATTCGCTACGAGATTCGAAAATGCCTCGGACCCTGCATCGCTGCATGCGCGGAAAGCGAGTATGACAAGCGCGTCTCGCTCGCCCGGGATTTCCTGGACGGCGCCAGCGATGGGCCCATTGCCACCCTGCGCGGTGAGATGGAGCAATGCAGCGAGCGCCTGGAGTTCGAGCGTGCTGCGCACCTGCGCGACAAGCTGCATCGCCTCGAAGAGCTGCGACAGCAGTTCATCCGCTTCCGGTACGCAGTCGAGACCCTCTCGTTTGTGTATACCGTGCCGGGCTTCGAGGGAGACGATCGATCCTATCTCATCCGGCGCGGCCGGGTGCGCGCCGAGCATGCCGCGCCGCGGACGGCGGTCGAGCATAAGCGCCTTCACTCCCTGGCGCAGGAGATTTTCGGGTCGAAAGAGCGCGAGGGCGCGACCGTTCCCACGCACGAGATCGACGAGCTGCTCCTCCTGTCGTCCTGGTTTCGCCGCTTTCCTGCCGAGATGGCGAAGGCGGACCGGACGGTGTGCTAGCCTATTACGTACTGCGTACTGCGTAGTGTGGCGCAGGATGCGGTCCGCAGAAGGGTGCGGAATCAGTCGCTTCAGTGTGCATGCCGAGCCGTTTCACGCAGCACGCAGCACGAAATACCTCTGGCGAGCCTCTTGCAAACATGAGTATTCGGCGGGATACCCCGAATTCACTCGTGCAATGCGTTATGGCGACGACTTGGCAACCAGTCACTCTCGTTCAATGCGTCAGCCTCAAGCCCTGGCTCAACCATCCAGGGAATGACGAGGCCGGCGGCTGTCACGACTTGACCCTCGGCCGGATCTACGAGGCCATGGGGATAGAAGGGAAAGGCGCCTTCTACCGGATTGTTGACGACTCGGGCGACGATTTCCTCTACCCGGTATCGCTCTTCAAATCGGTGTAGTCCGCTCCCACGCACTACGCACCACGCACCACGCACCACATCCTACCCCGATAGCGGCACCAGTTCGACAACGGCGGCTGCGTTGGTAATTCTCAAGAGCGCCACGGTCGGCACGATGTCGAACCGCCGCTGACCAGCAGCACCCGGGTTGATCGCCAGCCTCCCGTCAGCGCGCGTGATCAGCGGCCGATGCGTGTGCCCATAGACCAGCACATCCTCCGAATAATGCGCGAGCAACGCGTCGGGAGAGACCCGACCCACCTCATGCCCGTGGCTCACACCGATCCACAGATCCTCGCACTGGCGACGGATGCGCTCCTGGAGCCGCGGCGCTCCAGTCGGATCGGTGTTCCCCCAGACCGCGTCAACCGGCGCGATCGTTTCCAGCTCATCGAGTATGTCGTCCCCACCGACATCGCCGGCGTGCAGGATGAGATCGACGCCGGCGAAAATGCCATGCACCTCGGGGCGCAGCAATCCGTGGGTGTCGGAAATCAGCCCGATCAGCACCGGCTCAGCTTCCGCTCCGGGCTCCAAATCGCGAGACCACCTGATCGAGCGACTGCGCCGATCGATCGAGCACAGATGCCGTCTCGCGCAGGTGTTCGGTGAGTTGCAATTGCCGCGCAGTGGTCGCTGACATTTCCGCCGATGCGGTGGCTGCGCTCTCCGCCACCTGCACCACGGTCTCGGACACGGAGCCAAGCTCGCCCACCACCGCCACCTGTCGCTGCGACGCCTCTA
>JBKJRV010000189.1:0-2574 GCA_046593115.1 Gemmatimonadaceae bacterium | reverse complement strand
ATTCGACGCTTCGGCTGGCGGTCACGCGTGCGCGCGAGCTCTCGTCGGCGAGAAAGGATGCGTCGCAGGCTCGCCAGCAGCTCGAGAACCGCAAGGTCATCGAGCGGGCGAAGGGCATCCTGATGCGACGCACCGGGTCCTCCGAGCAGGAAGCGTATCGCATCCTCCAGCGCACGAGCCAGGATCGGTCAGTGGCGATGGTGGAAATCGCGAAGGCGGTCCTTGCCAGCGAGCCCGGCGCGGAATCGAAATAGCCGCCTGGCGTTGCCCGCGACCAGTCCGCTGTGACACAGGCCTGCCGCGATCCCTACACGGAGGGTGCGATGATGGCAGGCGGCAACGGATCAGGCGACGAGTGGCTCGAGGATGTCGACGAGGAGTTTCCAGAGGCCCCGGTTGCTGACAACGACGCAGACGTCGTGTGTCCATACTGTGGTGAGACGGTGTCCATCGCCCTCGACGCGGGTGGGGGATCGAACCAGGAATATGTCGAGGATTGCGAAGTGTGCTGTCGGCCGTGGCACCTCCGCGTGCACTACGATGCGGAAGGCAACGCCAACGTCAGCATCGACCCGGCGCAATGAACGCGGCACATTACTGTGCCGTACCGCACAGGGCGTCCCACCGCGAAGAAAAACCATACGTCCTTCACAGACAGAGATGACAATGCGAAACACCACGTTCCTGGTCGCAATCATGCTTTCGCGCTTCGCGCTTGAAGCGGGTGCACAGGACACGCCATCGAATTTGCTATCGACTGACCAGCAGATAGCGGCCGCGACGCTTCCACTTCCGGCCGAGTACCGCGCCTCGGCGCGGGTCATGGGTTATGCGCCGGACGGGAAACTCACGACGCTTCGAGTTGGCGAGGGTGCCTTCACTTGCCTGGCCAGCGATCCGCGCGCCCAACGTTTCCATGTAGCCTGCTACCATCGCTCGCTCGAACCCTTCATGGCACGGGGACGACAGCTGCGAGCGGAGGGCACGGTCGGTGAGCGGGTGGATAGCGTTCGGTTCAGGGAGATCAAGCGTGGGCGACTGGCGATGCCGAAGCATCCTGCGGCGCTCTATTCGCTTACTGGTCCTCTCACCGCGTTTGATTCAACGACGGGGACGACGACTGGCGCGCGCTCGCTTTTCGTCATCTACGTCCCGGGTGCAACGGGTGCATCGACCGGACTATCCGAGAAGCCTGCCGAGGGCACGCCGTGGATCATGTATCCGGGCACGCCGAAAGCGCACGTGATGTTCGTTCCGAAAATGTGAGTCGGAATACCCTTCATGCGATCCGGTGATGGGCCGCGCGCGTCGCCGGTGACGCCGTACATCCTCAGTGAAGCGACGTGGCAAACGGTTCGTGACACGGTGTATGACGTTGCTGTCCTCCCGTGGGGGGCGACCGAAGCGCACAACTTTCACCTGCCCTACGGCACCGATAACTATGAGACCGAGCGGGTGGCGCGCGACGCCGCTCGTCGCGCATGGGATCGCGGTGCGAAGGTCGTCGTGCTGCCCATCGTGCCTTTCGGGGTGAACACCGGCCAACTCGACATCAGGCTGTGCCTGAACATGAATCCGAGCACGCAGGCTGCGCTGCTCGGTGATCTGGTGCGGACCATGGAGACGCAGGGTGTCCGAAAGCTCGTCGTCCTGAACGGCCACGGAGGAAATGACTTCCGTCAGATGATCCGCGAGCTATCGGCGCAGACGCGGATGTTCCTCTGCGTGATCAACTGGTATAACTGTCTTGACGCCAGGCAATTTTTCACCGAGCCGGGGGATCACGCCGGTGAGCTGGAAACGAGTGTGATGATGCATGTGCAGCCGGAGCTCGTGCGACCGCTGTCCGAAGCCGGCACGGGGCAGGCGCGTCGCTTTCGCATCGCGGGACTGCGCGATGGGTGGGCGTGGGCACCTCGCGCGTGGACTAAGGTTACGGACGACACCGGCGTTGGGAATCCGGCAGAGGCCAGCGCGGAAAAGGGCGCGCGATATCTGGACGCGGTCTGCGAGCGCATCGGTGGATTCCTGACGGATCTGGCGTCCGCGGATCCCGACGACCTCTACGAGTAACTGCGCGCTCTAGCGTCCCTGCCTGTACATCAGGTCGACGATCTCGTCGTACATGGCAGTCGCTTCGTCGTCACTGCCCCGGATGGCGGCGGCGGCGCAGTGTCGCAAATGGTTCCGCATCAGTTCCCGTCCCACGGCCCGCAGCGCTTCCTGCACCGAGGACATCTGGATCATGATGTCGGCGCAGTAGCGATCGTCGGTAACCATTTTCTGGAGCCCGCGCACCTGGCCCTCGATGCGTCGGAGGCGTTTGAGATTGGCTTCCTTGATGTCAGGATCGACGCCAACAGCCTTGCGGCCTGCGCCATCTCCGCCGGGGGTCGCGCAGCCACACTCGGCGTGCAGTGTGTCGAGCGAGGCCGCACCCGGGCGAGCGGTTCGCACTTCCGGTCCGCGACGGGTCGTTGCTGTTTTTGCCATGTGATATCAGTAGTGTGCGGGCGACGCGTCAGGCGGCGCGAAAACGCCGAAGTCGAAGGCTGTTGGCGACGACGCTTACCG
>JBKJRV010000162.1:0-11100 GCA_046593115.1 Gemmatimonadaceae bacterium | reverse complement strand
AGCACGAACACCTGCCGGTGGTGCTCCGGGAGAAGCGCGACCGTCTGCTCCACGAGCTCGCGCAAATGCCGCTTCCGATAGAGATCATCCGGTCGTGACGCCGGATCCTCGAACTGCAGCGGCCGATCCTCATCCTGCCAGTTCTTCTTGATGGTCTGGAAAAGGACGAGCGGGTTCCGCGACCGGTTCCGTAGCTCGTTCTTCGCAAGATTGGACGCGATCGTATAGATCCACGTTGAGAACTTCTTGGAGCGATCAAATCGATGCAGGTGGCGATACACGCGAATGAAGACTTCCTGTACCAGGTCTTCCGCCTTTTCACGATCTCCAATGGTCCGATAAACGAAATTCAGCAGACGCCCCTGGTATCGCTCTACCAATTCCTGAAATGCACGCTCTTCCCCACCGAGAAACGTGGTTACGACTCCTGAATCATCGAGCTCCCGTAACCGTTCTCGAACAGTGACTCCCGGCAGCGACCTCTGCTGCAATGCGACGTCAGCCATTTCCCCCTCCCGACTTCAAGGAATTTACCATCTGACAGATCAGGAACCTGCTTGAACCTCCAGTCTCTTGCGCTTGGGTATAAAGCACGGGTCGTGCCGTAGCCTCTAAAGTAAACATGTTTTTAACCTATTGTCGCGTAAGTACTTGCAGCGCCGGTTCCATACGCCGAACACTAAGTACGCCAAGTGTCCCAATCCCCGGACATTCTGCGAGACAACATTTCCTCAGGTACCACTACTAGACGTTCAGACCCCGCCATTCAGGACAGAGTTACCGTCCCACCCGAAATCCGGCGGTGAACAGGAGCGCAAGAGCTGTTTTTCCATCCTGAATGTCGCCACGCTCGATCATCGACAGCGCTTTTGAGAGGGACATCGTTTCAACCTCCAGAAACTCGTCGGACTCTCGCTCGGACTCCCCTCGAGTCAGTCCTGTCGCCTGAAACACGTGAATCCGCTCATCGGTGAAGCCCGGTGTGGTAAACATGGTGAAGAGCCGTTCCATGCCTGCTGCGGTGCAGCCCGTTTCTTCGCGAAGCTCCCGATGCGCGCATGCCAGGGGTTCTTCCCCCACGTCCAGACGCCCCGCCGGAATCTCATACACGTAGCCATCGGCAGCGTACCGGTATTGCCGAATCAGCATGACCTGTGGATCGGGCCCCCGGGGGTCGCTGACAAAGGGGACGATCGCGCTCGCTCCGGAATGTCGGATCATCTCGAGCTCACCAACGCTGCCGTCGGGAAACCGGACAGTATCCATGTCCAGATTGAGAACTCGGCCAGTATGGATACGCCTGGTAGACACTGCGGTCGCTCTATTCATGGATTCTCCTTCGATGATCCCGCGGATGCGAAAAGCGCGCTCCGTTAATCGAGCGCGCTGCCTTCCGCGTCGTAGACCGTGATGGAACCCGGTCGTAGTCGCTCAAGAGGGTTCTGAATCGCGGCTGGATCACCGACCACCACCACCTGCATCTGCTCGGGCAGGAGGTGTTTGCGCGCGACATCAAGGACCCGTGCCGGAGTAATCTCGCCAATTCGACGACGATAGAGTTCAAAGTAGTCATCCGGCAGATTGTAGATGACCAGATTCGCGAGAGCGTGGGCAATTGCGGACGTCGTCTCGTATTTGATTGGAAAGACGCCTTCCAGAAAGCTGGTCGCCAGCGTGAGCTCATCCTCCGGCACCGCATCCGTCCGAATGCGATCGATCTCCAGAAGAATTTCACGGACCGCGGCATCGGTGATATCGCTGCGAACCGCTGTCGAGACCACAAACGGTCCAGCATGACGGCGCCAGTCGAACATTGAGGACGCACCATAGGTGTATCCATGAGCTTCCCGGAGATTGAGATTGATCCGCGAAGAGAACAGACCACCAAGCACCGCATTCATGACGAGCGCATCATAGAAATCGGGGTGCGCTCTGGGGATTCCGATGTGCCCCACCCTCAGTTCCGACTGCGGAGCGTCGTCCTTTGCGACAATGTGGATTGCGCGATCGCTTCGCGCCGCACCGACAAGCGGGGTTACTGGCTGCGGTGTGATCCCGGCCCATGCGCCGAGCGTTCTGGCAACCAATTCCTCTGCCTGATCGGCCGTGACGTCGCCCGCAAACACAATCGTTGTCCCGCCAGCCTGAAACCGGTTTTCGTAAAACTCCAGAGTTTTCGCCCGGCTGATCGAGGATACCGTGGCTTCGCTCCCTCCCTCCGGCAGTGCGTAGCGCGATCCGGGTTCGTACAGGAAGCGTGAAAACATGTCCGAGGCAAGCATCCTCGGCTCGGTTCGAGTCTGCAGCAACTCGGCAAGGCGCTCGCTTTTCAGTCGTTCGATCTCGCGTTCGGGGAACACGGGCTCACCGATCACCTGCGCGAACAGCCGAAATGCCTCTCCAAGCCTCGTCTTCAGAACCGTCACCGAGGCCATAGACACATCCCAGCCTGCCGATACATCGATCGATGCTCCCAGCCGCTCGAGTCGCTCGGTTATCTCGATCCCGGAGCACCCCGCGCTCCCCTCGAGCAGCGCGCGCGTAGTCAGTTCGGCAAGACCCTCGTCTCCGCGCGGTTCGCTGATCGCGCCGGCTTCCGTCACCATCAGCACGGTCACCACGGGCAGCTTCTCTACCGTTGCGACAATGAGCCGCAACCCGTTGGGAAGATCCCGACGTTCGAATTTTGGAAAGTGATACTCGCGGGCTGGTCCTGGAGCCGGTCGCTGCGCCATGGTCATACGCCCGCGGTGGCGCTTCCAGCCTGGGCGACCGCAGACTCCGCAGGGTCACGCGGTTTAAACAGCAGCGAAGCACGATTATCCGGGCCGAGATACGTGTGTGCAAAGCGGTTCACGTCCTCAGCCCTCACCCTCGCATACTGTTCCACCTGCCGGTTGATCAGCGCAGGCTCGCCAAAGTACGTGGCAAACATCGAAAGCTTGTCCGCACGTTCCGCAGCTGACTGCATGGACGCCGTGAAGTCTGTTTCGATCATTGCGACAGCACGCTCGACCTCGTCCTCCGTGACCCCTTCGCTGAAGAGTTGATCGATCTGCCGAACTACTTCAGCCTCCAGGTCCTCGGGGCTCACCTCGGGTCGAGCGGTTGCATCGACGACGAGGAGATCACTTCCCTTGGCAAGATCATAGGTAAATGCCGTGACCTCGGCCGCGACCTGTCGCTCCCTCACCAGCGTCCGGTGCAGTCGGCTTCCTTTTTTCATTCCAAGAATGGCTCCGCAAACGCTCGCGGCATAGTAGCTCTCGCTGCCGAAGACCGGGCTGCGAAACGCCAGAAAGAGCCGAGGCAGCATGACTTCGTCGGAGACTACCTCACGCCGCCATTCGCCAATTCGTGATGGAAGATCGAGGCCTTCGAGTGCGGGGCGGTTCTCTCCGGGCGGAATGTCACCGAAATGGCGTGTTACCATCGTGCGAGCTTCCGACGGGTCGAAGTCGCCCGCAATGGTCAGCACGGCATTGTCAGGCGTGTAGAACGTTCGGAAGAAGTGCGCGATGTCTTCGAGGCTCGCGCCCGAGAGATCTTCCATCGATCCGATCAACGAATGATGGAAAGGGTGACTCTGCGGAAAGACGAGGGCCGGCAACCGCTCCCACCACGTTCCATACGGCTGGTTGTCCACCGACCATCGACGCTCGTTCTTTACCACATCACGCTGCAGATCGAGCTTCGATTGTGTCATCGCAGGCAACAAGTGCCCCATGCGATCGGCTTCGAGCCACAGTATCTGCTCGAGATGATTGGAAGGCACCGTCTCGAAATAGTTGGTGCGGTCGAGCCACGTCGAGCCATTCAGGGTGCCGCCGGCGCGCTGAATCATTTCGAAGTGCTCGTTTGTGCCGACGTTCGCCGATCCCTGAAACAGCATGTGCTCGAACAGATGGGCAAATCCTGTTCTGCCCTCACGCTCGTTCGCCGAGCCGACATGATACCAGAGGTTCACGGCGACGATTGGCGCTGTGTGGTCTTCTGACAACGTGACCATCAGACCATTTTTCAGACGGAACGTTTCAACCGGGATGTCCATCGACGTAAATTGCACGCCTCGCTGGTGCGAAGGAACCCCGACAACACACGATGCACCGACCAGATGAGCTCCCCGTCACCGCGCATCACTCCCACGTCTTCGCGCAGAGTCCCCTGCTTCGGGCTGTCGTCATGCTGATTACCGCGGCCATTCTGGCGTTGATAGCGGGACTGCTACTCGTCTGGTGGAGACAGGAGCGCATCACTTTCCAGCCGCCACCACCGCCGTTCGAAGAGCCGGTCGGCGCACATCGCGTGGCCTACACCGCCACAGACGGGACAAAACTGTTCGCCTTCATGATCGGGGAGTCCGCGAACGACAGCGGGCTGGTCCTTGCCTTTCACGGGAATGCAGACCTCGCCGTGTGGCAAATTTCATGGGCGCGCGAGATCGCGCGCCGAAGCGGTTGGCAAGTCATGCTGGCTGAGTACCGCGGCTATGGCGGTGCTGTGGGGAAGCCGTCGTATACCAATGCCCAGCTGGATGCCCGTGCTGCGCTCGCGTATGCCACCGATTCTCTCGGGATGCCTCTCTCGCGGATCGTCTTCTTTGGCCATTCGCTCGGATCCGCGGTGGCCAGCGAGCTCGCCGCAGAATCTCCACCCGCGTCGCTGCTTCTCCAGTCGCCGTTCACATCGGCGCGCGACATGGCACGCATCATCGTCGCCAAACCAATTACGATGGCCTGGAAGGTGATCAGCCGCATCCACTACGATACCGAGAGCAGGGTCACGATACTGGACGCCCCTGTGCACGTCGTGCACGGGGATCGGGATCTTATCGTGCCCGTGCGCATGGGGCGCCGTGTGTATGAGGCGTCACGAGTGAAAGGCCAGCTCCTGATCGTTTCGGGCGCTGGCCATAACGACCTCGAGGAACGCGGTGGTGACCGTTACTGGAACTGGCTCCTCTCGGCGCTCACGGACGCAGTGGCTGTCCGGTAATATCGCGAATCTCCACCGTTCCCATTTGCAGGCTCCTGAGTGCACTCTCGAGTGCGGTGCGATCTCCCACGATGACCACCGCGAGCTTGCCGGTATCGATGTATCGCCGAGCCGCCCGCTGAACGTCAGCCTGGGATACCCGCTCAATCTGCTCGACATAGCTGTTGTAATAATCACCCGGCAAATCGTATAGTACGATCGGAATCATCTGGCTTGCGATGTCTCTCGTACTTTCGAAGCTCGCGGGAAGCTCCAGCTGCCTGAGACGTTTTGCCTTCATTAGCTCTGTAGCGGGCACGGTATCCTGAATGGCCCGCAGCTCTTTCATGAATTCGATCAGCGCAGAGTCCGACTTGGCAGCAGTGATCTCCGCGGAGGCGGTGAATGGCCCCGCCGCCCGACGCATGTCGAATCGCGAGCGCGCGCCGTACGTGTAGCCCTTCGTCTCGCGCAAGTTGTTGTTTAGCCGACTCGTAAAGGATCCACCGAGAATGGTGTTCATGACCAGCAGCGCGAAGTAGTCGGACGTTGACCGTGGGACACCGACGGACCCGATCCGGAACGACGACTGCGGCGCACCAGGTTTATCGATCAGATAAATCGTGGTCGTGGATGAAGGCGGTGGCTGTTTCCACTCCGACCGCGCCACGTTCGCGCGTTCCCAGCTGCCGAAGAGATTCGTCATCTTGCGCTCGATCTCCTCGGGACGGACGTCACCGACGATAATCAACGTCGCGTTATTGGGGCGATAGTACGTGCGGTAGAACTGCTGGATATCCGTGCGAGCAATGGCCTGCGTCGAGACTTCGGTGCCGGACAGTGGTTTCCCGTAGGGATGGTCTGCCCCGTACAGGATCGAGGCATACGCGCGATCCGCGATGGCACGGGGTTGATCCTTCACCTGTAGCAGGCTCGTCAGCCGCTCTTTCCGCAGCCGTTCGATTTCCGCGGCTGGAAAGCTTGGGCGCAACGCGAGGTCCGCAAAGAGCGCTAGCGCGCTGTCCAGTTGTGCGGTCGGCGTATGCAACACAACACGGCTGGCGTCCCACGCACTCGTGGCACCGACTTGCGCTCCAAGAAACGCAGACTGATCGGCAATCTGCAAGGCATTGCGTGTCGTCGTTCCCTCTTCGAGCAGGCTGGCCGTCAGCGTGGCGACACCCGCTTTCCCAGCGGGATCACCTTCTCCGCCCGTTCCGACCAGGAGGATAAAGTCGGCTACCGGCAGTTCGTGGTGTTCCACGATCACCAGCTTGAGACCGTTGGGCAGCTCACGGCGTATGATCGGCGGAAGCTGCAGGGACGGTGGCGGACCAAGCACTGGAGCCGTGCGGCGATCCGTACCCATTGGGGTGGCTGCGGTGGCCGATGGTGCGGGTGTTTCGGTTCGTGGACCCGAGACGCAGCCAGCAAGTACGAGCGCGAGCAAGGGAAGGGGGACGTACTTCACCTGGAACCTCCGGTCACTTTGAGCGCGGTCTGACCAGCGGGAACGATGGTCAATACCACCTTCGGCTTCTCGAGATATGTATGCGCGACTCGATGGACGTCTGCTCGCGTCACGCGCTCATATCGCTCCGCATCCTGACGTGCATAGTCGGGAGTGCCCGCGAAGTAGTTGTAATAGTTGAGGAGCGATGCCTTTCCCTGCACACTCGACAACTGATCGATTTTTCGCGCACGAAAGGTGTTTTTCGCGCGCTCGAGCTCACGAGGCATTACGCCGTCACGCGTGAGCCTGGCCAGTTCATCCTGAACGAGACCGGCAATGGTCGTTGGTGATTGTCCCGGCTTTGGCGTCGCAATAATGAAAAACTGGGATGACAACCGGCTGCTGGCCTGAAAGGCGCTGACGTCCTGCGCGAGTTGCATGTCGTACACGAGTCGCTTGTACAGACGCGAGTTCTTGTCTCCGGCCAGGACGTACGCCAGAACGTCGAGCGCGGCATCATCTGCCTGAAAGAGTGGTGCCGAGGGCCATGTCCAATACACGCGTGGCAGCTGCACCCGGTCTTCGAGCACGAGAAACGTATCGCGAGCGATAATCACGGGAGCTGGGGTGGGCCGTGCGGGCATCTCCGGGCCACGAGGGATCTGACCGAAGTTGCGGTCCACCCACCGCCGTACCGAGTCGCGATGGAAATCACCGGCAATAGCCAGCGTCGCATTGTTGGGCACATAGTACGTCCGGAAAAATTGCTTCACATCTTCCAGCGAAGCCGCGCTGAGATCCGCCATGGAACCGATCACAGGCCATGAGTAAGGATGCCCGGACGGATACAGCGCCTGAGCAATAGTCTCGAAGGCCCGGCCATACGGGACATTGTCGACTCCTTGCCGTCGCTCGTTTTTTACGACGTCTCGCTGAAGGTCCAGCTTCGCCTGATCCATCGTCGGGAGCAGCCAGCCCAGGCGATCCGCATCAAGCCACAGGGCCAGTGGCAGGGCGTTCGATGGCATCTGAATGTTGTAGTCAGTCCGATCTTCATTAGTCGAGCCGTTATTATCCGCACCCGCTGCTTCAAGCAGCTGATCAAACATGCCGACCTGCACATGCTCCGATCCCATGAACATGATATGCTCGAAGAGATGAGCGAATCCGGTGCGACCCGGTTTCTCATCGCCGGACCCGACCTTGTAATACATGTTCACCGCGACCATCGGCACCGACCGATCTTCGTGCAGAATGACCTCGAGCCCGTTCGCCAGTGTGTACTTCTCGCTCGCCAGACCGATGGCTTGCGCCGCAAGAGGATTCACCCTGGTCAGTATTAAGTAACATATAGTTACTAATTGGAGTCGTCTCACTGTGGCTTTCTCTCCAGAATAAAGGCGAGTGGCACTTTCACGGATTCTCCGATCACATACCGGATCGTTTCGCTGGCGCTGGCGGAAATCGGACTTGTCGTAGTAGGTGACGTGTACGGTATCAGCCCCATGCGCCTCGCCAGAATGGCGAGCCGCAGCATGTGAAACCGATCGCTGACCAGCACCACTGACCGATCGCGCTCCCGCTGCATCATACGCGAGACCGCACGAAGGGATTCACTCGTCGTCCGTCCCTCGGTTTCCAGGGCGATGGCGGCGGCGGGTACGCCGTGCCGCAACGCGTACCGACGGCCGACTTCCGCTTCGCTGGTGGTGTCCCTCGTCCCACGACCGCCTGTCAGAATGAGGCGCGGCGCGATGCCACGGCGCCACAGGGCCAACCCGTGGTCGAGCCGGGCGCGGAGCACCGGCGAGGGTCGGCCCTCGTACTGGGCCGCCCCAAGAACCACAATTGCGGCCGCCGACCTTGCCTCGTCCCGGCGGCCCCAGATTACCACAGCAAGGGCCATGATCATCCAGAGCCCCGTAGAAAGCGCCGCTATCAGGATGACCGCCCGTCGCCACCGGATCCATCGCAAGTTCATTCACGAAAGCTAGACGGGCCGCACCCCGCGCTGGAAGCACGTAGCGCTCTATTCCGCCAGGCTGAGCATCGCGAGCCAAAAAACATCAAACGCCACTCGTCGCTCTGCGTCCGCGACAAATGCCCAATCAACCGCAAGGCCGGTATTGAAGGCCAGCACCACGTCAGCGAGCAGGGACGCGGGAACACGCGGCCGGAGTTCGAGGATGGCGAAAAGGGCATCCACGGTTCGAGCTGCCGAGTCCCGCCGGCGATGGCCGGACACGCGCACGGAGGTATCGACGGTCGCGCTGGGGTAGTGCGCCAGATCGGCGAGTATTCGCACATGCCCAGTGAGCAGTTCCTGCGTGAGCCAACGCCAGAGCGCCTCGATTGCGGTCTGGGCGGTTGCTGCCTCGAGTGCACGACTTTCGCGCTCCTCGATCTGCGTCGTCAACCAGTCCACGGTGCGCGCCAGCAGTGCGTCCTTCGTGGCAAAATGGTAGTGAATCAATCCTTTGCTGACGCCCGCCTCATCCGCGATATCCTGCATGTTCAGCTTGGCAGCACCTGCGACCAGAAGGCGAGAGGCTGTCGCGGTCAGAATTTTTACCTGCGCATCAGACACGGTCACCGGCCGTCAGTCAAAACTCACGTGTTGTACCGGGTGTGGGGCACTCCACCCGGTAACCCTCGCGTTGCAGCTCAGCCGCCAGCGCATCTTGCGGCTCCGGTTCGCCATGAACCAGCCACACCGGACCCAGCCGAGGAGATTGCTCTCTGACCGTCCCGAGCCATCGGGTCAGCTCCCCGCGATCGGCATGAGCACTGTAGCCGTTGATGATCTCCACGGTTGCACGGAGTGGGACTTCTTCACCAAATACCTTGATGGTTTCTCGCCGTTCAACGATTCGCCGACCGAGTGTATGCTCGGCCTGAAAGCCAACAATCAGGATGGTGTTTCTCGGATCAGCGGCACCGTGAGAGAGGTGATGCAGGATACGACCAGCTTCCGCCATACCAGAGGCCGCGATGATGACCATCGGACCACGCGCCTGATTCAGGGCCTTTGACTCCTCGGCTTTGCGTGTGAAGTGAACAAGGTCGAACTGAAACAGCTCGGTCACCTGGCGAATGAGATCCTCCTTCTCATCGAAAATCTCCGGGTGCTGCGCGAAGACTGATGTGGCGTCGATGGCGAGAGGGCTGTCAATAAAGATCGGGATGGCCGGGATCGATCCACTTCGGTACAGCGAGTGGAGATCGTATAGAATCTCCTGCGTCCTGCCCACCGCGAATGCAGGGATGAGTGTTCTGCCTCCCCGCGCTGCGGTCTCGCGAATCACACGGGCCAGATGCTCTTTCGCCTGTTCGACCGATTCATGATCCCGATTTCCATAGGTCGATTCCATGATCACGGCATCGGCACCACCTGGACACACCGGATCACGAATGATCGGCAGCCCTGTTCGGCCAATATCAGCTGAGAAAACAAGGCGCTTCGTTGTCGCGCCCTCGGTGCAATCGAGAATCACCGACGCGGACCCAAGGATATGTCCCGCATCGACGAACGTCGCACGGACACCCGGAACGACATCGAATGTCTTGTCGTACGGCACGCCGATCATCAATTCAACCGCGCGCACAGCGTCCCGGATTCCGTAGAGGGGTTCGATCGCCTCCTTCCGGCGTCGTGCCAGAAACTCTACATCCTTTTCCTGAATGTAGGCCGAATCCGCGAGCATTATCGCGCTCAGGTCACGTGTTGCGCTGGTCGCCCAGATCGTCTTCGAATAGCCATGCCTGACCAGAAACGGCAGTCGGCCCGAATGATCGATGTGCGCGTGCGAGAGAATGACCGCGTCCAGTTGTTCGACGGGAATCGGAAGCGCCGCATTCTTCTCGTGCACTTCGCTCCGCTTCCCCTGAAACATGCCACAGTCCAGCGCGATGGTATGACCATTCACACGCAGGAGATGGCACGAGCCCGTGACTTCACGAGCCGCACCCACAAAGGTGACGTCCATGCTGGAGGCTGCCTCCTGAGGTACTAGGAACAACGGCGGCCGTTACTGGGACCGCCGTCGGGGCGAAGTCACCGAAATGACATTGCTTTCGGAGTCTACCCTTCCGCGTCGGCAATGCGCTGAAACACGACGGTCAACCGCTGATCGTCCTGAGTCATCATTGCTGGTACCCACCCGCCCCGGCTTCGCTCGTTGAGGAGGTCCGTGAGCGCGTCCTCGTCATCTCGAATATGCCTGGTGAGGCGAACCATGACTGCCTGATATTCTTTCATGTGCGCGAAGATAGTAGCTTCTCGCCCATGGACACCACCCCCGCCTTCCCAGCCCTCTCGATTATCAGGCACCCGCTTGTACAGCACAAGCTGACGTTGCTCCGCGATCGCCGCACACCCACGAAGATCTTCAAGGAGCTGGTGGACGAGATCGCGATGCTCATGGCGTACGAGGCCACCAGCGATCTGTCGCTCGAGCCTGCGTCGGTCGAGACTCCGCTGGAACAGACCACTGGGCTCCGCGTGAGTGGCAAGAAACTCACCCTCGTTCCCATTCTGCGTGCCGGGTTGGGGATGGTTGAGGGTGTCCTTCGGCTGGTGCCCTCCGCTCGCGTTGGGCATATCGGTCTCTACCGGGATCACACCACGCTGGAACCCGTGGACTACTACTTCAAGGTCCCCGGTGATGTCTCGG
>JBKJRV010000398.1:0-5061 GCA_046593115.1 Gemmatimonadaceae bacterium | reverse complement strand
CACATGCACCGAGACAAGCTCCCCGACGCGCTCGGCAGCCGCGGCGCCCGCGTCAGTCGCAGCCTTCACCGCACCAACATCGCCGCGGACGAAGACCGTCACATACCCGCCTCCCACTTTTTCCTTACCGATGAGCTTGACGTTCGCCGCCTTCACCATGGCATCGGCGGCTTCAATGGCACCGATGAGGCCCTTCGTCTCAATCAGTCCGAGCGCGTTCTGTGGCATCACTCCTCCGGATGGGGTAGCATCACGTCGAAGTTGCGTGCTCCCACACCGTTTGTAAAGGCGCGGACGTCGAGCTAAACTGTGGCTGTGCTCCGCTCCCCATGCTACCTCATTTCAGACACGCACCTGGGCGTCGCCTCGCCCGACGTGGAACGCGCGATGCTCGGCTTTCTGCGGAGTCTGCCCGGACGGGCCGAGTCGCTGCTGATCAATGGCGATCTCTTTGATTTCTGGTACGAATGGAAGACCGTGATCCCGCGCAGTGGGTTCCGGGTGCTCGCAGCATTGGCCGACCTGCGGGACGCCGGGGTCGACGTGATGATGGTCGCTGGGAATCATGACTGCTGGGGTGGTGATGTGCTCCGGAACGATGTCGGCATCGACTATCGCTTCGGACCGTGGACCGGAAGCGTGGCCGGCTGGCACGCACGGGTCGAGCACGGCGACGGACTGCGCCAGCACGAGGACCGCCGCTATCGCATGCTCAGGCGCATGCTCCGGAATCCGCTCGCCATTCGCGCCTTCCGCTGGCTACCGGCCGATTTTGCAACTTCGCTGGCCAGTAACAGCTCCCACGCGAGCCGGAGCTATCGGGCTCGCGACGGCGGAGCGGGACTTCGGCAGCTCGCCATGAAGGCCCTCGACGAGTCGCCGGCGCTCGACATGGTGGTGTACGGCCACTCGCACGTTCCGGGCGTCGAGCGCGCGCCCGGCGGCGGTGTCTATGCGAATGCAGGCTCGTGGCTGGATGAGCCAACGTACCTCGTGGTGACCGATGAACGCGTCGAGTTGCGACGCTGGAGCGGGTCAGCCGAGGGTGACTGTCTCCACGCGCTCGATCGACGAGCCAAGGAACCGCTGCGCCAAACGTAGGAACTGCTCCGGCGCGTCGGAGGCAATGAAGCGGTGAATGGCAGGCCCCTTCGTTGTGGTTCGCAGGTCCGCCGCGTCAAGCATGCGTGAGGTTTCCCGTGCGGTTTCTTCCGCACTGTCGATGAGTCGCACGTCCGCTCCGACGATGCTCGCGAGCAGCGGCTTGAGCAGCGGATAGTGCGTGCAGCCAAGGACGAGCGTGTCGATGTGGGAGTGGACGAGCGGCGCGAGATACTCGTGCGCAATGAGGCGAGTCGCCTCGGTATCCAGCCAGCCTTCCTCCACGAGCGGCACGAGGAGAGGACAGGCGCGAGCCGTGATCTGGGCGCCCGGCGCGAGTGCACGAATGGCCCGCTCGTACGCGCCCGACGCAATAGTCCCGGATGTCCCAATGACACCGACTGAACCGCCACGGCTCGCCTTCACCGCTGCGCGTGCGCCGGGCTCCACGACTCCGGTTACGGGGAACGGGAGCTCAGCGCGGAGTGCGGCGAGGGCGTGCGCGGTAGCCGTGTTGCACGCGACCACGATCGCCTTGACGCCCTGCTGTCCGAGGTATGCGGAGATCTCGCGGCTGTAGCGGAGCACCGTTTCCGGGCTCTTTGGTCCGTAGGGAACGCGGGCGGTGTCCCCGAAGTAAATAATGCGCTCATTCGGCAGCTGCCGGATGATCTCGCGTACGACCGTCAGTCCGCCGATGCCCGAATCGAATACGCCGATGGGCGACGAGCGATCACTCACCAGGAGACTCGGGCGGACACGGTAGCGCCCCTGGCAGTGGGCTGCGCTGTGAGCACCGCGGGGAGGTCCCAGAGCTGGGCGGCCACGAACGCGTCGGCACCTGAGAAGAAGTGGTTGAAGATCAGCACCGCCACCCAGTCCTCGACCTGTGTCTTCCGCGATTTTTCCCGGAGTTTGAGCTGCGACACCTCGAATACCGGCACCGGGTCGCCGCCTGAGGTGACGGGAGCATCATAGCGTACGATGAAGCTGTCCGGAGCGCTCCGGGCCGCGTCGATGCTGCGCGACGACTTCTGGGCCATGGCGAGGGAGACCGCTTCGACGATGAAGTACACTGCGCCCGCATTTGGCCGGTCGAGCTTGGCCTGGCCCAGGCCGGGGACCAGGAGCGAATACAGGAAGGCTCGGCGGGGCGAGATGGGCGGGCCGGTAATGCTGCTGCGCGGCGTCGTGATCGCGGACGGCGAGGCGGGCTTCACCCCGACCGTGGCGCTGTCGGCTCGCTGCGCGCGTGCAATCACGGGCGAGAGTGCCGCCAGGGTCAACGCAGCAAAAATTGTTTGGCGAGTCAGCGGCAACACGACGTCATGTGATCGAATGAGTTACCAATGGTCGTGTTCGACGGTGTGGCGGGAGCGTGTGGGAATCGAACCCACCCAACCCGACGCTGTCAGGTCGCACCAGTTTTGAAGACTGGGAAAGCCACCAGGCCCTAACCGCCCCCAAGAGTATTGCGTATTGCCGTATTGCGTAAGAAAAGCGGGAGATCAGTGGAGCGTGGGACAAGTGCGTAGTGCGTAGTGCGTGGACGAACTGCCACAACCGGCTTTCAGTCAACAATCAACGCGATTTCACTTGCGGGCTCGACCTCGCCGATGACCGTGGCGCCCTCTACCGCCGAAAGGTAGTCAGCGAGACGCGCTGGCGGGACGGACACCAGCAATCCCCCCGAGGTCTGCGGATCGACCAACAGGGCGCGCATCGCCGGATCATCGAGATTCCACTGCACCAGTGGCGCGAGGTACTCGGCGTTGCGCGATGCGCCGCCGGTCTTTCCACTCGCCCAGTGCTTATGCGCCCCGGGGAGGAGCGGCACGTCCCGCGCGCGTATTCGCAGAGTGACACTGCTGGCTCGCGCGATGTGCGAGGCGTGGCCCAGGAGTCCGAAGCCGGTAATATCGGTCGCGCATTTCGCGCCGGCCGCGAGCGCGGCACGGCTCGCTACCGCGTTGAGTGAGCGCATGGAAGCCATGAGCGCCAGCGCCAGATCCGGTGCGAGCTCGCCGCGTTTCGCAAGCGTCGCCAGGATGCCGCTGCCGATAGGTTTCGTCAGCACCAGCTGCTCACCGACGCGTGCCCCGGCGTTCGTCAGGAGCCGCGCCGGATGGGCGCGCCCGGTCACCGAGAGCCCATACTTCACTTCGTCGTCCACGACGGTGTGGCCGCCGACGATAATGGCACCGGCTTCGTGCACCTTGTCCTGACCGCCGCGCAGGATCTCCGTCATCACCGACAGCGGCAGCGCCTCCGACGGAAAGGCCAGAATGTTCAGTGCGGTGAGCGGTTCGCCGCCCATCGCATAGACATCGGAAAGCGCATTGGCTGCTGCGATCTGTCCGAACAGAAACGGATCGTCGACGATCGGCGCGAAAAAGTCTACCGTCTGCACCAGCGCGAGATCGTCCGTGAGCAGGAACACCCCCGCGTCATCGAAGGTCTCCCGACCAACGATGAGGCGAGCATCCTGTCGCAGTGGCAGCGGCTCGAGCGCCTGGGCGAGGTCCCCCGGACCCATCTTGGATGCTCAGCCCGCGCAACGCGCGAACTGCGTCAGTCGAAAGAGCTGTTCGCGTGAGTGTGACAAGGCAATCAGCCGTGATTGCGGACGCGGGCGATGGCATCGATCTCGACCAGCGCGCCGCGCGGCAGTGCGGACACCGCCACTGTGGATCGCGCGGGACGCGCATCGCCGAAAACGCGGGCGTAGATATCGTTCACTTTCGGAAACACGGCCATGTCGACCAGGTAGACGGTGGTCTTCACCACGTCCGTCCAGTCCGCGCCGCCCGCCACGAGGATGGCGTGCAGGTTGGCCAGCACGCGCTCGGTCTGCGCCGAAATATCGCCGTCCACCATGTTGCCACTGTCCGGATCCAGCGCGATCTGGCCCGCGGTGAACAACAACCCGCCGCTCGCGATACCCTGCGAATAGGGTCCAATTGCCCGCGGGGCGCGTTCGGTCGCGATTACCTTCCCCGCCATCTCTCCCTTTGCCACGTTGCTTCCTCCTAGAACAAGCCGACGATGGAACCGTCAGCGTGAATGGCCATTCGTTCGGCCGCGGGCTCCTTCGGTAGTCCGGGCATGGTCATGATGTCGCCCGCCTGTGCGACCACGAAGCCCGCGCCGGCCGACGCATACACCTCGTTCACCGTGACGCGAAATCCGGACGGACGCCCGAGACGCGTCGCATCATCGGTGAGCGAGTACTGGGTCTTCGCCATGCACACCGGTGTGTTGCCCAGACCGATCGACTCAAGGTAGTCGATGGTGCGATCGGCCTTCGGTGCGAAATCGGCCCCGTCTCCCCCATACACTTTCCGCACGATGATGTCGATCTTCTCGCGGATGGGGAGCGCAGTGTCGTACAGCGGCTTGTAGTTGCCGCGACCGGCGTCCAGCATGGCAAGCAGCTCCGTGGCCAGCCCTTCGCCACCCGCTCCACCCTTCTCCCACACCTCGGTGAGCGCGATCTTCGCGCCCGCGCGCGTCGCGCAGTCGGCGACCATTTTCAGCTCGCTATCGCTGTCGCTCACGAACCGGTTGAGCGCGACGACCACCGGCACGCCGAACTGGCGCACGTTCTCGATGTGCTTCTCGAGATTGGGCAGACCGCGCTCGAGCGCGCCGAGGTCTTCCTTGCCGAGACTCTTCTTGTCGGCGCCGCCATTGAGCTTGAGCGCCCGGACCGTCGCCACCAGGATAGCTGCCTCGGGAGTGAGGCCGCCGAACCGGCATTTAATGTCGAAGAACTTCTCTGCCCCGAGGTCCGAACCGAACCCCGCCTCTGTGACGACAATGTCGGCGAGCGCCAGCGCAGTTTTCGTCGCGATGATGCTGTTGCACCCATGGGCAATATTGCCGAACGGCCCTGCGTGCACGAGCGCCGGCCCGCCTTCGAGGGTCTGCACCCATGGGCAATATTGCCGAACGGCCCTG
>JBKJRV010000336.1:0-3175 GCA_046593115.1 Gemmatimonadaceae bacterium | reverse complement strand
TCCGTCCACCGTGCGGGTGATCGACGGGGTTCATGACCTCGCCACGCACCTTTGGACGCTTGCCCAGCCAGCGGCTCTTGCCCGCCTTCCCGTGCGACTGCAATTCGTGCTCGGCGTTGCCAACCTCGCCGACCGTGGCGAGACAGGAGCCATGAATCATGCGCATTTCGCTCGACTGCATCTTGAGGGTGACATAGTCCCCCTCTTTCGCCATGACCGTCAGCGACGTGCCCGCCGCCCGCGCCACCTTGCCACCCTGGCCCGGCTTGAGCTCGACGTTGTGCACGTTGGTACCGAGCGGCATCTCACGCAGGGGAAGCGCGTTGCCATTCCGGATGTCCGATCCCTTGCCCGACACGATCGTGTCGCCGACCGAGAGCCCGCGCGCATGGAGGATGTAGCGCTTCTCCCCATCGGCGTACTCCACGAGAGCAATGCGCGCCGAGCGATTGGGATCGTACTCGATCTCCCGCACCGTCCCGGGCACATCGAACTTGTTGCGCTTGAAATCAATGACGCGGTACTTCCGCTTGTGGCCACCACCGATGCGACGCATCGAGATATGACCGTGGTTGTCGCGACCGCCCGACTTCTTGAGCGGCTCGGTCAGCGACTTCTCCGGCGTGGACCGTGTGATCTCGGCGAAATCGGAGATCGCGCGGAAGCGCGTTCCCTTCGTCACCGGCTTGAACTGGCGAATACCCATTCGCTTAGCCCTCGAAAATGTCGATGGTATCGCCGTCACGGAGACGGACGATCGCCTTCTTCCAGTTGGAGCGACGGCCGGTGGACTTCCCGACCCGGCGCTCCTTGCCGCGCTGATTCGACGTCCACACGCCCGTGACCTTCACGCCGAACAGCTGCTCGATCGCGTTCCGGATGGAATGCTTGTTGGCGTCGGGATGGACTTCGAACGTGTACTCGCTCCGATCCTGATAGGCGGCCGAGCTCTTCTCGGTCACCAACGGGCGGACGATGACTCGCTGCATGATTGGCATGGTCTACTTCTCCTTCTTCTTCTTGGCAGCCGTCTTCTTTGCCGTCGTTTTCTTGCCCGCGGCACTGCTGCCCTTGGCAGCCGACTTGGCAGCCGGCTTCGACGCCTTCTTCTTCGCGGCGCTCTTGCCCGCCGACTTCTTCGACGCGGTCTTTGCGGCGGTCTTGCCAGCGCCCTTCTTCGCGCCCTTCACCGAACGCGTCTCGGCTTCATCGCGACCCTTCTCCTCATCGCGACCCTTGGCGCCTCGAGGAGCCTTCGTGCGCTTTGCCGTCTTCACGCGCGGCGCCGCTTCCGTCTCGGCGATCGGCTCGAGCGCCTGACCGAGCGCGGACGACTCGATGAGCACGACATCCGACCACAGAATGTGGTAGGTGGACACGTCGGAGTACGGCAGCACGTGCACGTTGCGGATGTTGCGGCCGCTGCGATACACGTTGACCTTCGCGCCATCGGTGAGGATCAGGATCTTGCGATCCTCGATGCCCAGCCGATTGATCAGCGCCACAACCTGCGATGTCTTCGGGACATCGAAGTTGAACGCATCGATCACGATGATCGAGCCTTCGCGCGCACGAGCATTGAGCGCGCTCTTGCGAGCGAGCGCGCGGACCTGGCGCGGCACATACTGCGCATAGCTGCGCGGGTGCGGACCGAACACCGTGCCACCGCCAACCCACTGCGGCGCGCGGATGGAGCCCTGACGCGCGCGTCCGGTGCCCTTCTGCTTCCACGGCTTCTGGTTACCGCCGATGACGAAGCCACGTGTCTTGGTGGCCGCGTTGCCCTGTCGCTGGTTCGCGAGATACGCCTTCACCGCCTGGTGCATCACCGGCATGTTCACGGTACCGTCGAACAGCTTCTCGGGAAGCGATACGCGCTCCCGTTCAGTGCCCCCGGCCGTGAATGCGGCTGCATCCAGCGTCATTGTCTCTGCCATTGAATCAGCCCTGCTTCTTGATGAGCACGATCCCGTTGGTGGGACCGGCGACCGCGCCGCGGATGTAGATCAGATTGCGCTCGGCGTCGATCTTCTCGACGCGCAGATGGGTCTGCGTGTGGCGCTTGTTGCCGTACTGACCGGGCATCTTCTTGCCCTTGATAACGCGTGAAGGATCGGTGCCCGGTCCGATGGAGCCCGGACGACGATGCTTAGTGTTGCCGTGCGTGTTCGGACCACCGGCGAAACCGTAGCGCTTCACAACGCCCTGGAAGCCGCGGCCCTTTGAGGTCCCCGTGACCTTCACCGTCTCACCGGGCGCGAAGATGCCGACCGACACAGTATCCCCAATGTTGTACGTCGGGATCTCGGTTTCCTTGCCTGGCGCATCATCGAGCCGGAAACTGCGCAGCACGCGCGGAGGCGCACCGAGGCCGGCCTTGGCTGCATGACCAATTTCCGCCTTGTTGGCACGGCGACCGCGGGGCGTCCGTTCCTTGCCCGTCGAGGCGCGCGTCAGCTTCTGCTCGCCATAGCCGAGCTGCACGGCCGCACGACCACCTTTGGACGCGTCAGCGACCTGCACCACCGGATTCGGGGGCGCCTCGATGACGGTGCACGGGATCTGCTGGCCCAGCTCGTTGAACAGCTGGGTCATGCCCAGCTTCTTACCGATCATTCCAATCATGGGGGCCTCTACTCGACCTTGATCTCGACATCGACACCAGCCGGCAAATCCAGCTTGGTCAGCGCGTCGACCGTCTGTGCGCGGGAATCGAGGATGTCGATTACGCGCTTATGCGTCTTCAGCTCGAACTGCTCACGCGACTTCTTGTCCACGTGTGGCGAGCGCAACACCGTCCAGCGCTGCGTTTTCGTCGGCAGCGGAATGGGGCCCGACACCTGCGCGCCCGTCTTCTCCGCCGTGCGAACGATGTCGGCTGCCGCCTGATCGATCACCGCGTGGTCGAACGCCTTGAGACGAATTCGAATTCTGCCGGCCATTGAGATATGCTCTATAACTGAAGTTGAGTTCTGCTGTTCACTGCGTACTGCGTTCTTCGTACTGCGTCAATTCGTTCGGGTCCGGCGCGCCAGCGGCTGCGCTACTTACGCAGAACGCAGTCCGCAGTACGCAGCTATTTCAGGATCTTGGTGACCACGCCCGCGCCCACCGTGCGGCCACCCTCACGGATGGCGAAGCGCAGCGTCTCTTCCATCGCGATCGGCGTGATCAG
>JBKJRV010000300.1:0-12428 GCA_046593115.1 Gemmatimonadaceae bacterium | reverse complement strand
TCTCCATCCACGAAGAGCATGTCCACCCCGTATGCGGGCGGCGTCCCCTTCAGCACATCGGCGACGGCGATCAACAGCGCGACACCGGATGCGCCGTCGTTCGCGCCCGGGACCGGCAACTTCCGATCGGCGGGGTTGCTCGAATAATCCGCAAAGGGACGCGTGTCCCAGTGCGCGATGTACAGCACGCGCTCCGTCGCCGTCGGACGGAACCGCGCGAGGATATTCCGCATGGGCAGCGTGTCGCCTTTCGCCGTAACGTGGTTCCAGCGCTGCTCCGCCACCGAATCCGCTCGCAGGCGCATCTGGGCCGTGATCCAGTCGCCGGTTTGCCGCGCCCCCTCAGTGCCGGGAATGCGGGGCCCGAATGCGAGCTGCGTTTTCACGTAGCCGAGTGCGACCTCGCCATTGAACGCGGTCTTCGGCCCGGACGGTTTGCGGTCGCATGCCGCGAGCGACAGCACGGTACACAGCAGGAGGATAAAGTGCATGGTCTGAAGCTAAGGGATTCGTAACGGCGGGGCGTGACTCTCTTTCGCTACCGCAGCTCCCCGGCAAAGAAGCTCAGGTTCAGCACTGCGGTGACCACCATCTGCGTAAAGCGGCGGTTGAACGTCTCATCGAAATTCACACTGCGCGAGCCGGTCAGCGAGAATGAAAGATTCTGGGCGACTTCAGTATCCATGTTCAGCGTGACCGTATGCCGGCCATTGTCGGACAGACGGCTGCGGCGCGTACCCGCCTCGGCTGACGAGTTGTTGAAGATGAAGGCCGCCGTCCTGCTGCGCGAGAAACCCAGATGCGTGCGGATCGGCTGCTTCAGACTCCAGGACGCGGGCGGTGTGATCGGCTTGCCCACGTCTGTGCTGAATTCGCGCGAGGTGCCGAGCCTGAACGAACGGTCGGGAAGCCGATCACGCCGCTCGCTCGTGCTGTAGCCCGCCGTCGTCGAGAATCCGCCGCCGAACCCCCAGGTCACCGATCCATTCAGCGGCAGTGAGTGCGACTCGCTGAACGACCGCTGCGAAGGGCTCGCACCCTCGGCTGGCGTAAACGTCTTCGAAGTCGTCTTCCGCGAAGCAACCTGGCCGCCGACGCTCGACACGAATCGCTGCAGCTTCTGCGGAGGGCGATACGTCCACTGCACCGCGGCATCGGGAAAGCTGGTGCTCTGGGCGTCGGAGATACCCAGCGTGTTGTTCACGCGGCGCGTCCAGTTCCTGGTATTGCTGCGCTGATACCGGTTAGAAAGCCGCAGGCCCAGCGGCAGCGCAATCCCGTTGCTGGCGCCAAAGTTGTTGGAAAGTCCCGCGCTGGCGGCGCGCCGATCCCCAATCTGCGTGAAGCGGTCCGCGCCGCCGAGTCCGAACTGATAGCTGAGTGGCGGCGTGAAGGGAGTTCCGCCGAAGGCCGAGATGAGGCTGCGGCTCCACGAGAGATCGACGACCTGCACGCTGTTGGCAACGCGCCGCATGAAGCTCGAGTCGCTGGTGTAGAGCACGATCGCTCGGGCGAAATCCACGCTGGCGCCAAGGTTCAGCGATTGCGAATTGCCCAGTCGCCGCGGCAGACGATACGCGCCGATGCTGTCACGAGTCCGCAACAGGCTCTGCGAGTTGGGATCGCGGCTCATCGAATACGACGCCCCGATGTCGGCGCGTGGCTTGATCCAGGCGGAGATGGTGGGTGCGAAGCTGAAGCTCGTGGACATGCTTCGCTCACGCTCGAGCCCGACGTCCATTCCCAGGAGCCTGTTCCGCTCCGTCTCGGCGACTACACCGACTGACGTCGTGTCGCCGTAGTGGCGCAGGTCACGAAGCGACGTGATGTCCCATCGCGCCGACAGCGCCGAGAACGGTCGAAGCTCCAATGTGCTGCCGTTCCGCCATACGTGCGACAGCCCTCTCGAGCTCGTCGGCGAATCCGTGGATGATTGGGCGGGCTTCAGGAACGACTGGTTGTTGCTGCTGGAGCGCTGCATCCCGCTGCTGATGCGAAATGAGGCGGGACTCACGCGATACTGTGCGCCGCGCAACGCGCGAAAGGGCTCGGAGGTCGAGAGCCACTCTGGCAGCAGCTGAATCCCGCGTTCGAACCACTGCGGAAGACGGCGCGGCGTGCCCGTGGACGCCACCAGGTAGTCCGCGCTGAGCGTCGAGTTGTTCGACTTGCCGTCCGAATACTCCGTGCGGCTGTTGGCGCTCGCGTAGGAGCCGTTGAGCCGCAGGTTGTTGACTAGAGGCCCCAGCCACTTGTTCTCCAGCGGAGTCTGGCGATACAGACCAAGCGAGTACGATGTCGCGGTGACCTTCGGCGTCCGCAGTCCCTCGATGCCCGCACCCTGCACATCGGAGCGCGATACGTACAACGGATCGCTGCCGCTCGACGTCAGATTCACCGAGAAGGGCAGCGCGAATCCAAGGCGCTGCGGCATCAGCTTGTCGAGCCGCACCGAGCTGCCGATATCGAACGCGTTGTCGGTGACGAAGGACGGCTGCTCTGCCAGTTGCCGGAAGTGCGGATCTTTCCGACTCATGTTCATCCGGATGTCGGCAATGTCTGCCGCGGCGATCTGCACGCCGAACTGGCCCGCGTAGCCAGGCGTGTCCTCAACGTCCGTAAGACGGATGTCGTCGATCCACAACTCGAGCGTATCGCCGGGCATGATGGGGTTCGCCGTTGCCGCGGTCGCTGGCCGGCTGCGCACCATTCCGACCGACAACTCCTGCACCGCCGCGAGGTTCGGCGGACTGACATTGGGGTCGAGGGTGTAGATCATATAGCCCTCGCCGTCGCACGCAGCGTAGCGCAGCGTGTCGCCAGCGGGAACGGGTATCGAGGCGATCAGCACCGAGTCCGTACCCGTGCAGTCGATGCGCCTGCCAGTCCCCTGCAGGAAGGTGTTCTGGAGCCTGGCGCGCAGGTTGAAGAAGTTCTGGAACCTGACGCGAACCTCCGGATGCCATGCCTCTTTCGTATCGCCGCTGTTCGCGAGTGTCCGATACATGTAGAAGTTGTTGGCGTCGCGGCCGATCTTCACGTAGAAGTCGAGCTCGCCGTTCACACCCCAGCCGTTGTTCCGTCCGCGCGCCCAGAGCCGCATTTCCTTGTAGCCCATGAAGCTCTTCTGCGCATCCGGGAACCGGAAATAGGCTTCCGCGCGCTGATTGGTGTCGAGGCCGCCGGCCAGCAGACGCAACGAGCGCTCGTTGATCTGCACCTGGCCCCCTTCAAAACCCGTTGACTTGTTGTCCGCTTCGTCGGTGACGCCGGGCGGCGACTCGTAGAAGACTCCGCGCGATTCATCGCGATCGTTGGTGCCAATGAGCGAGGCAATGACGTAGCCGCCCGTCGCGGACTCACCGCCGATGCCCTTCAGGACACGATCGCTCCGCTTGATCCATGGCGAGCCAACAAGCTTGAGCCGCACCAGCGGGACGAACTGGATGGTGGAATCGCTTACGGCCGTGCCCGACGCCATGGTGATGCGAAGCGACTTGATGCGGCGCATCACCGGAGACCCGATCGTGTCCGTTGGCGCGCGGAACGGGATGCGGACGAACACCCAGCAGTTATTGCGCGCGGTGGCCGCGGCCACCGTGTCGGAGCACACCCCGAGCCGGGTGAAGGAGGCCGGATTTCGAAGATCCACCACGAAGCGGAACACGCGCTCGGGGGTGGGCTGGACGAAGTTCAGCTGCCCGTCGAGATCGAGGTCCTCCTCGTCGAGCCGGCTGTTGCCGATGGTACAGTTGGCTTTGGCGTCGCCCAGCAGCTCGACGCGCCCGAAGCTGCTCCGGCAGAGCGCAAGGGTCGTGTCCCGTATCAGGCCGCCTCGCGTACTGTCCACAACGACGATCGCGTCCAACCGGTCGCCCGGCAATCCGATATCGTCCTTGGCCACGTCGAAATTCCGGAACAGCGGGTCACGCTCGCCGTCCAGCGTATCCTTGCCGACGAACTGCTTACCCGTGAAGATGCTGTCCGGCACAGACGGAAACGCGGCGTTGGTGCTGGTCCGCACAAAGAGCGATTCCGGCGCGAAAACGACCGAGTTCTCCGAGATGTCGCCCAGATCGAAAATGAGCACCGGATTCACGCCTCGTCCGGCGGCACTCGTGTCGACCAGCGTCCAGAATTCCAGCGTCTCGACACGCGACAGGTCAACGCCCGTGGTGCTCAGCGAGGTGCGGAGCGAACGCCAGCGCGGGCCGGTCAGATCGGGCAGCTGCCACTGGAACGTCACCTTCGCACTGCTCAACTGCCCGCCGAGTTTGAGCGGGTACAGCGACAACCACAGCGTGGGCTCGGGCGCATTGCCAAAGCTGCGGCCGCGATTCTTTACCAGCGGATCGATGCGCTCGAACGACGTGGTGGTGAGCGAGCCGTTCGTGAAGGCACCGATGTTCTGCCACACCAGCGTTGATGCTTTCTCCAGTCCGAAGGGATCGGGTCCCAGCAGCGGGGCCGCCTGTCGCCCCTCCGCCGGCTGGCTGCTCAGGTACCACCCTCCTTCGCCCAGCGGTACCTGAATGCCCCCTTCGCCCTCGAACGACTCAACATACGCCTGACCGGCCGCATTTGGACGGGGGCGACTCGTTGCCATTTCGCCCGTGATGCTGATAGTTGACGGTGCGGACGCCTGGATGAACGGCAGCTTCTCGATGGCGCGGGTGAGCAGCGAGGCATCGAACAGGAAGGCGCCACTCACGCCGGCCACCAGTGACGACGCCGGCTCGAAGCCGAGGGGCGGTCGGTTGAAGGTGGTTTTCTGCGACTGCGAGATAGCGGTGAAGCTGACCTGGCCGTTAGTGAGCGGAAACTGCGTCGCAATGCCGAAGATGGACGTCGGCGACGCGGCGAACAACGGATTCTCCTCGTACTGAACGGAGACCTGGCGTGCCTGCGGAAAGAGCGTGTCGGGACGCGTGAACGTCACGCGCCCCAGATCGTAATCCACCGTGTAGTCGGTGCCCCGCTTGAGCTGTCGCCCTTCGACGGTGATGCGCTCCGAATTCTGTCGCACCTGCACCGAGCCCAGTGCCAGGCTCCCCGCATCACCGCCCCCTTCGGCAGAGTATCTCACCCGCAGGGTATAGAGTGACTGCGGGTGCTGCGATGAGTAGAGATACTCGCCTGGCGTGCGGTAGATGGTGTCGTTCGACGGATTGCCTGGCTGCGCCAGTCCCCGACTCGAGAAGGGCTGCAGCGACGGAAAGACGACGAAGTAATCGCGAATGATCCTGGAGCCCGATCCGCCCGCCGACGTGTTGGCGTTGGGATCACTCGGCCTGGGCCAGAGACGATTCTCGACGTCGAACGTGCTGGGATTGCTCGCCTGCGACAGGCCGAACATCTGGAGATACGACTGCGCACTGCCGGCCGACGGCTTCTCCTGCCCATTGCCGGTCACAATGCGCGCGGTTACCGACTGGCGCTGGATGTCATCGCCACCCAGCCGATAGACTGAACGGATCTCGCGCGTGAAGGCGGAGTCGTCAGGGGTGAGCGAAGGGTCCCAGATGAGGTTGGCGAAAATATCGCGCGTTTCGTTCTGGACCACGGGATCGCCACCGGTGCTCGCGTTGGAGTCGCCATTGCCAATGTTGTAGGCGATGACGTACCGCTCGTTGTTCAGACTGGCCGGACGCACGAGCGAGATCCAGAGCTGCGACGGATCGATATAGTAGTCCACCCCTTCGCGCAGATACTCGTAGATGGGCCCGCGCTGGAATTCGGGACGGCCGTTGATCAGAAACTGTGGACCGTTGGGATTCTGCGGCTGGCTGTTGAACTGCAGGCGGTAGACGTAGACACGTGTCGGCCGGACGCTGTCGGGCAGCGACGCCGCCAACTGCCTCATCTGCTGGGTGCTGAGAATATCGATGTTCGGGTAGGCATCGCCGAACCACTTCACCGGATCGATGGTGAAGAAGAAGCGACGGGGCTCCACCTTGTAGTCCTCGATCTCGGTTTCAACGGATTGCAGCGTGCGATCGCCGACGGTGAAGACGTTGTCCTTGACGACGTTGCCTTTCTGCTGCGCCATGATGGTGCGAAAGCGCATCGGCCCCAGCTGCCCGATGGCCTGGAGACCGTAGTTGCCGCTCGGGATCCCGCTCGTAATGAACCGCGACGATGGCGGGGCAAACGACACGTTGCCGACTTCGAGGCGCTCGATCAGCTCGTCGGTCTTGCCCTCGTAGTACACGGAGATGTTGTTCGACGCGTCGAACTCGCGCTCGGAATCGTAATCCACGTTCACGTGGACGCGATCGGCCACAACGCCGCCGGTCTTGACGTTGAACTGGAAATCAAAGGTCGGTTGAAACGATCCCTGGCAGTTGGCCCCGGGATTGAACAGCTGGCTGTTGGTGCACCGCTCGTTCCTGCTGCGCTCACCCTTCGCCTCGAGGCGCGACAGGAGCTGCAGCCCCAGATCGGCGTAATCGCCGAAGATGTCGGTTCGGACGCTGGTATCCGGCCGGATGAGTGAGGAATCGAAGGCGACGAGCGCGGGGATGCGCGTCGTATCCGCAATCGGGCCGAACGCGCTGGCCGAGGTCGCTCCCCAGAGCACGTTGAGGCGCGCCTCCAGCGCCTGGCGCATCCCGAAGGCGCTATTGTCAGCTACTTCGGTTGCCGGCCGTCGCACTGGGGCGAATCGGCCAAACGGCGAGAACGCCGGATGCTCATCGGCAGAGAGCAGACGCTCCCGGAAAGGTTGCACACGCAGTCCGACCCCGGGCACCGTAACGGGCACCACCACCGCAGCGGCCGGAGGTGCAACAGCCGGAGGTGCAACGGCCGGAGGCGCAACAACCGGAGCGACGGCCTTCGCCGTATCGGGGGCCGGGGTGGGCTCCTGGGCTCCGAGCGCCATGGGGAGGATGACAACCACGCAGCCGAGCAGCAGTCTCAGCAGATGCACCGAATTCGCGGAGGGGTGTAATAGTTCGGGACGATGGCGGGACCGCCGTTGCGGCCAGCAGCACGCCAGCGATTTAGAAGCTCCCAACCGCCCGTGGCCAGGTGGAATATAGGAAGTGCGCAATAGCGTACAACCCTCGTAATGAGTTAGAGTTCCGCTCCACCTTTCCATACCTTATTTGCGCATTCTGTCCCGCTACATCGTCAAGGAGCACATCGGCCCGCTGGTGTTTGCGCTCACCACGCTGACATCGCTGCTGCTGCTGAACTACGTGGCGAAGCAGTTTGGCGCTCTCGTCGGCAAGGGGCTTGGCTGGGGAGTGATTATCGAGTTTCTCCTCCTTTCCATCCCGTTTACCATCGCGATGACGCTGCCTATGGCGGTGCTTGTCTCGACGCTGTACGCCTTCAGCCGCCTGGCGTCCGAGAACGAGATCAACGCGATGAAGGCGAGCGGCGTCGGCATGACGCGCGTCATGATCCCGGTGTTCTTCTTCGCGGCGACCCTCTCGCTCGTGATGCTGGCGTTCAACGACCAGATCCTGCCCCGCGCCAATCACCGGCTGCGGAAGCTGCAGTCCGACATTGGCCGCAAGAAGCCGACGTTCGCACTGCGCGAGCAGGTGATCAACGAAGTGCAGCCCGGCCGGCTGTTCCTGCGGGCGAATCACCTGGACGAGAACTCCAACCGCATGCGCGAGATCACCATCTATGATCTCAGTAATCCCCTGACCCGCCGCACCATTTACGCCGACAGCGGCAACATGGGGATGACCCGCGATTTTCGCGATCTGGAGATGACGCTGTACAACGGCTGGATGCAGGAGCTTCCCAAGGACCAGCCCGGCCAGCTTCAGCGACTGTTCTACGTCGTTGACGTCATTCGCGTGCGTGGTGTCGGCAATTCGCTCGAGCGCTCCACCGACGACACGTACAAGAGCGATCGCGAGATGTCCATCTGCGAGATGCACAAGGAGTTTCAGGACGCGGAGCGCGAGGTCCAGTCCGCGGACTATGATCTCCAGCAGCTTCTCACCCGCGCGGTCGGAGAGGTGGCAACGGGCGAGCCGAGGCCCCAGACGGCTCCTCCCCCGTATCGTGAGTCTATCACGATGGCGGGTGCTTATTGCCAGTTGCTTGGTTCCTTCAGCGGAGTGAAAACGGCTGAGGCGGCTGAAGCGCCTCAGGTTCGCACGGACTCGCTGCGAACCGCGAAAAGGCGTCCGGGTGCGTTTCGACCCGCCCGCGGAGCTGCCGCGGCGCGCGTTGCTACGTCGGCTTCGGGCACGGTGGGCCAGGACACGGATTCGGTGGCGGGACAACCGGTCGCGGTACAATCGGCGCGGCTCCCGGGCCTGCCGCAAATGGCGATCGCCGGCACGCTGGAAGGGTCCCGCGCGCGTCTCGAAGGCAGTCGCCGAGCCATGGACTCCACCGATGTCGAGATCCAGAAGAAGTTCGCGCTGTCGGCTGCCTGCATGGTGTTCGTGCTCATGGGTGCGCCCATCGCATTGCGCTTCCCTCGCGGCGGCGTCGGTCTCGTGATCGGCGTCAGCCTGGGCGTTTTCGCGCTCTACTATATCGGGCTCATCGCGGGCGAATCACTGGGTGATCGCGGCTACCTGTCGCCGTTCCTCGCGATGTGGGCGGCGAACATCCTCTTCACCGCCATCGGTGCCGTCCTGCTCTCGCGAATGGGCAAGGAAGGCGCGACGTCGCGCGGCGGCGACGCCGGCGAGATGATGGACTCGCTCCGCGTGTGGTTTGCGAAGCAGGCGCGTCGCGCGGGACTGCGCGTGGACCGGCGGCACCACCGGTAATGCTCTCCCGCATTTTCCGCCCGCTCGATCGGTACGTCTTCTCCGAGTTCATCAGGATCTTCATCAGCACCGCGCTGGGCTTCCCGGTGCTCGTGATCGTGATCGACCTGGTGGACAACCTGGAGAAGTACCTGAACCGCAATCTGCCGCGGGCCGACATCTTCATGAGCTATGTGTACTGGCTGCCGGACTCGATGTTTCTCGTGCTGCCGGCCGCGGTGCTGTTTGCGACGGTCTTCTCCATTGGCAACTTCACGCGGCACGCGGAGATCACCGCGGCCAAGGCGTCGGGTATCAGCTTCCACCGAATGACGCTGCCGATCTTCATCGGGGCCATTCTCGCGGGTGCATTCGGCCTGCTCCTGGGCGAGCTCGTGCCGATCACGAATGGCAAGCGGGAGAAGCTGCTCCAGGAGCGCAAGTTCGTGAGCGGGACGGAGCGGTTCAACTTTGCCTATGCCGCGGAGAATGGACGCGTCTACAAGGTGTCGTCGCTGAGCGCGGAACGGTTGAGCATCGACGGGCTGGAGATCGAGCGCAAGGGCGGAAACGATCCCGGGTATCCGACGTACGTCATTGCGGCGCTGAATGCAAAATGGGATACCACCGGGGGCTGGCGACTGGGCCAGGGGCACATGCACATCGTACCTGATTCGGGTCCCGACATCGCATTCAGCTTCGCATCGCTCATCGATCGCAAACTGACGGAACGGCCGGCCGATCTGCTCGCGACACCAAAGGCTCCACAGGACATGGGATTCCGCGACCTCGGCAAGTTCATCCGGGCGCTCGAGCGGTCCGGCGGCGACGTGAACGAGCTCAAGGTGGAGCGGATGCTGAAGATCGCCATTCCGGTCACCTGCATCATCATCGCGCTCTTCGGGGCGCCACTGGCAACGAGCACGCAGCGCGGTGGAGCAGCCTACGGCATCGGCGTGAGCCTGGCGACGACGGTGATCTTCCTGATGCTCATCCAGCTCACGAAGGCGATTGGCGGCAAGGGGCTCGTACCGGCCGAGGCCGCCGCCTGGATTCCGAACATGATCTTTGCCGTGATGGGGATGATTCTGCTCGCGCGCGTGAAGACGTGACGGCGACGAATTTTCCCCGTGGGACGGACGCCAAGCCAACGCAGGCCTTTCCGTTCGTCCAGCGCGGCGGCATCCGGTTCTTCCGACGCGTCTCGCGCACGATCATCGGGGTTTTTCTCGACATTGGACATCGCGTTTTCTTTGCGCGCGACATTCTGCGCGCCTTCGGCGATCCCGCGACGTACGTGCCGCTCACCATCCGGCAGATGCGCAACATTGGCGTCGACTCCCTGCCCATCGCGGCCATCGTCGCCGCGTTCATCGGGGCGGTGACGGCACTGCAAACGCGGTATCAGCTCTTTCCGGGAATTCAGCTCTCGGTGGTCGGCTTCATTACGCGGCAGATGCTCATTCTCGAGCTCGGTCCCCTGCTCACCGCGCTCGTGCTGACGGGGCGCGTTGGAGCGCGGATGACGGCGGAGATCGGCACGATGCGCGTGACCGAGCAGATCGATGCGCTCGAGACGCTGGCCTACGATCCAGTGGCGTACCTGGTGGTTCCGCGACTGCTCGCGTCGCTCGTCATGCTGCCGGTGCTCGTCATCCTGGCGAATGCCATCGGCGTGGGGACGGCGTTCCTGACCGCGGTGGCGGCGACCGACGTCACCTGGGGGCAGTTCGAGGAAGGGTTGCGACTTGGATTTGCCCCATTTCAGGTTCTCTACAGCCTGATCAAGGCGTTTTTCTTCGGCGGTGCCATCGCATTCATCTGCGCGTACGAGGGTTACATCACCGAGGCGGGGGCTGAGGGCGTCGGACGCTCCACGGCCCGCGCGGTAGTGATCACGTCGGTGGTGATTCTCCTGCTCGATGCGCTCACCGCCACCATTCTCGCCCCCCAACTGCAATCATGAGACGTCGAGACGAAGTGCTGGTCGGAGTGCTGATGTCGGTCGCGCTCGCGGTCGGGATCGTGGGAACGCTCTGGCTCGTGCGCGGCGGGTTGTCCTCCGGCTACTCCCTCTACTCCCGGCACGCGTGGGGCCAGGGGCTCAAGACCGGACAACCGGTGCTGCTCGCTGGTGTGACGGTCGGCATCGTCAACGACGTCATTTTCGACCGGCAGGGGACCGTGGTCGTCGAGATGCGGATCAACGAGAAGTACGTGATTCCGGCCAACAGCGAGGCGACTATCCGCCCGAACGGCATTTTTGGTGACATGCTGATCGCGGTGCAGCCGACGGGGATTACGGCGGACAACTACGCGCCGGGCGACACCATGCCGACGGGCAAGGGTGCGCCAACGATGGACCAGCTCATCACGCGGCTGGACACCATTGGGAAGCAGGTGGGCGACGTCACCGAGGCGTTCGACGTCCAGCTGGTGCGCGGTGGCGGCATCGAGGATTTCCGGAAGACGCTGGCGGAAACCAACCGCTTCGCGGTGCAGCTCAATGCGATCGCGGCGGAGCAGTCCCGCCAGCTCACGATGACGATGGCATCGCTCAGGCGGACGGCGGCCGCGCTGGACTCGGCGAAACTGGATTCGGTGGTCACGAATCTCCAGACGGCGAGCGCGAACATGGCGCAGCTCACGACGAGCATGCAGAAGACGACCACGGAGCTGAACCTGGTGCTGGCGAAGATCAACAGCGGCGAGGGGACGGCGGGCAAGCTCGTGAACGACACGCTGCTGTACACGAACATGCGGAATCTCGTGGCGCGGATGGATTCGCTCACCGCCGATATCAAGAAGAATCCGAGGAAGTACATCAATCTCGAGATCTTTTAGCGTATTGCGTATTGTGTACCGTATTGCGTACTGCGTGGCCTCCACCGCTCCGAATGGCGGCATGATGCCATTGGCATAACAGCCTAGCCAGTACATGGAGAACGGCCCGGGCGAGTGATCGCCCGGGCCGTTCTGTTCATGCCATCCGGAGTGCTACTTGCCGGAGATGAGACCGAAGTTGCAGTTGCCGAACGCCGCAGTAGAGCCCAGCGGGCGACAGGTGGCATTTACCACCGCCGTCGTCGGGACGGCCACGAACACCTCATACGCGGGACCCGCCGGAAACTCCAGTGGGTTCGATGGGAACCGGCTGCCGAGTGGATCGAGCCGCAGAATGTATTTTCCCGGAGCCAGATTGGCACCGAAACTGTACGTATTGACCGTGGAGTTCGACGTCGTGGTCGCAGCGATCACACGAGCCGTTGTAATGATCCGGGTATCGGTGGAGTCCTTGAGTCGAATCACGATAGTGTCGCCGGCAATCAGACCTTCCTTTGGGTTCGACGTCGGCAGTGAATCGCGCACCCCGTTCCCGTTCCGATCCCGGAAAACAATGTTGCTGCCGGTAGCAAAGCGTGTCGGAAAGCTGAACTGGATGGTTCCCGTGAGGTCGCTACCCGGATTGACGCCCGAGAGGGTAATGAGCTCGACCTTTTTCGTATAGGGTGGCGCGCTACCGCCCAGTGTCGTTGCCTCGTTGAACGGGGTAATCTCGGCGGAGTTGTATTGGATGCGCACGCGCTCCGGCCCAGGCGTCACGAAGAACTCGTACAATCCGACGCCGTTGGTGACGGTGCTGTCTACCGGCACATATACGTTGGTTGCGACACCCGTCTCCCGAAGGAGCACCACCTT
>JBKJRV010000122.1:0-2699 GCA_046593115.1 Gemmatimonadaceae bacterium | reverse complement strand
CCGATGCCAACGTGCGCATCGCTGCCACGCAGAGTGTGCCTGCGGTCGCGGTCGGGATCGCCGACACGACGTGGGAGTCCGCATGGGATGCCGACACGGGTTTCACCTACCGGCAGGGTCTGCTCAGGGCGTCGACACAAAGTGCGAATCTGCTTCCTGGTCTGCAGGCATGGCGCGTGGCGAGCGACTGGCGAATGCGCGCAGCCGTCGCCGACGCCGCTGCCGCCTCACGAAAGGCGTTCCTGGTCGACAGCCTGGTCACACCCCTGCTGACCGACCCGGATGGCCGAGTTCGAGCGCGCGCATACGGCGCGCTGGGCGCCGCGATGGATTCCATCCCTGCGGTGGCTGATCGGGTCCGCGCCGCCCTCGACGACCGGGACGCTGATGTGCGCGCTGCCGCGCTCGAAGTCCTCGCTGACGGTGCGGGTCCGAGTGCCGCCGGCGTCCCACGCGCGCTCGAAGCCTATCGGAGCGCCAGGTCCGATAGCAGCAACGTGGCTCGTGTTGCGGCATTGGGTTATGTGTCGGCGGCGTGGCGCCGCGACAGCGTCCGGTTCGATGAGACGCTGCGCGCGCGGATCGCCGCCATGCCGGCACCCGTCGATCCAGAGGAGCGGCAGCGCGTGGCGGGCATTCCGGCCTTCGCACACTGGAAGGCTGCCTCCGGAACTCCGCGCCCCATGGCATGGTACGAGAAACGCTACCGTGATCTCGCACACCGCGCGCGATTGGGTCGCCTGCCAACGGCGCGCATCGTCACTGAGCGCGGTACGCTGGTGGTGGCGCTGTTTGCCGCTGATGCCCCACTTACCGTCGAGAACTTCGTGACGCTTGCGCGATCGGGATACTACCGGGATGTCCGGTTTCATCGGGTCGTGCCCAATTTCGTTGCGCAGGCTGGCGATCCCACCGGCACCGGATCCGGCGGACCCGGATACGCAATCCGGGATGAGCTGAATCGTCGTCGCTATCACCGGGGCGCGCTCGGGATGGCGCTGTCCGGCCCGGACACCGGTGGGAGCCAGTGGTTCATCACGCATTCGCCGCAGCCACACCTCGACGGCGGATACACCGTCTTCGGACAGGTCATCGATGGGTGGGACGTTCTCGACGCGCTGGTCCAGGGCGATCGCATCCTCGAGATCACGGTGCAATGAGACGGCTGCGTACTGCCGCGTGGCGCGTCGCGTGCGGCGTGCAGTGGCTGGCGGTCGCCGCGATGTGCGTTGCGGCGGCTTCGTCCGCGGCCGCGCAGTATGCCTCGTTCGGTCAGAACAAGATTCAGTATCGCGACTTCGACTGGCACGTGCTCTCGGGCAAGCATGTTGACGTGTACTACTATCCGGCCGAAGAACGCATAGCGCGGGTTGCGCTGAGCTATGCTGAGGAGAGTTACGGCTTTCTGTCAGGGAAGTTCAATCACGCCGTCGAGCGGCGCATTCCCCTCATCGTGTACGCATCCCACTCGGATTTCGAGCAGACGAACATCCTGCCGTTCGTGCCCCCCGAAGGCATTCTGGGCGTCACGGAGTTTGCGAAACGCCGGGTGACGCTGCCCTTCCGGGGCAGCTATTCGGAATTTCGTCATACGCTGCGGCATGAGATGGTGCACGTGTTCCAGCTTTCCGTGATGTCACAGCAGTTCGAGATGTATCCGCGGGCACGGCGCGCGGGTTTGCCGCTCTGGTGGAGCGAGGGGCTCGCCGAGCTGTGGTCATCGCCGCAGGACTCTCGCGACGTGATGGTCGTTCGCGATCTGACGCTCAATGCGCGCATGCCGACCATCGAGCAGCTCAACTTCATCTATAGCCCGGTCGTGTATCCGGTCGGCGCGGAGCTGCACCACTTCCTGGCCGAACGCTACGGCGACTGGCGGGTGAATCAGGTCTACCAGTCCCTCTGGAAATATCCGACGTTCGATGAAGTGCTCCGCAAGGTCTATGGCCGAACGGCGCGCGAGCTGACCGAAGAGTGGCAGTACTCGCTCCGGCAGCGCTTCTTTCCGGCCGTCAGTGGACGCAAGCCGTTCCAGGTCGCGGGACGCGAGCTTGCCGACATCGCCGTCAAGCCGGTGGTGTTGCCAGGCGCCGATAGCGCGGTAGACGTCGCCTACCTGTCGCCGCGCAGCGGATACACGAACATTTATCGGACGCCGCTCGACGGGGAGGGGAAGACAAAGGTGGTCGTCGCTGGCGAGCGCTCGCCGCAGTTCGAGTCCCTGCACGCGTTTTCTTCACGCATCGATGCGCGCGACGGTGTACTGCTGTTTGTCAGCAAGTTCGGCGATCGCGACGCGCTGTTTTTCTGGGACGTGAAGAAGGACAAGGTGGTTGGCAGATATCAGTTCGATTCGCTTGTCGCGATCATCAGCCCCGCGTGGTCCAGCGATGGGCGCCAGGTGGCATTCAGCGGGCTGACCAACGCGGGCGTTTCGGACCTCTTCATCTTCGAAATGGGATCCGGCATTCTGCGCCGTATCACCGATGATGTCTACGAGGATCTCGACCCCATGTGGCTTCCCGGAGACCGCTCCATCGTCTTCGCGTCGGACCGCTCACCGGGTGGCGACGAGGGATCGCGCAACATCTATCGCATCGACGTGGAGTCGCGCACCGTGAGCGCGCTGACGAGTGGAGTCTGGACCGATGAGACGCCGCGTTGGGACTCCGATGAGAGTCGCGTCATTTTCGCGAGCG
>JBKJRV010000067.1:0-10640 GCA_046593115.1 Gemmatimonadaceae bacterium | reverse complement strand
GTCGCCCCGAGTGTATCTGATCCCCGATTGTACATGCGGACGGTGACCGGAATGCTGTCTCCGACTGCCCAGAGCTCGCGAGGCGCCGTGGCTTCGGCGGCAACCCCCGTCGCCAGGGCAAGCGCGCGGTCGGCACGACGACGCAAGTCCATCACCGAGCGTTCTGCATCTCGTCCCTGCTCCAACGTTGCGCTCCCGCGAATTTCACGCGCACAGAACGTTGCCGTCCCTGCGGTAGCACAGAGGACGTGCGCCAGCCTGGCGATCCTGCCAAGCGGCGCAACGACGCTCGCTGGCGCGGACACATCGAGGAGACGCTGTGCCACGGCTATCCCGGAACGAATCGAATCCATCGTCGCCGACGACCAGCCGGCGGGCAATCTCCCACCCACCCGCGCCCACGAAGTATCGATACCGTCGAACAGCGAGCGCTCGCTCTCCGCCGGCACCGCTGCATTGACACGCGTCGCCTCACGCCGCATCGACCCGATCGACACGCCTTTTCGCTGCAGCACGCCAAAGGCCTGCGATTTATGCTGACTGCGGCTCTCGCCGGCGATCTCCGCATACGACCGGCCGAGCAGGGGGCTGTACTCGCCAGCGTTGTAGCGAAGTGTCGAGTTCGCGTTATTTCGAAAGCTCGTTCCGCGATAGAATTTCAAGGGCGTCCACGCTGGCAGGCCAGCCGTCGCCCGTGCCGGATGCGCAACGGAATCGCCAGCGACGTCATAAGCCTCGCGCGCCATAAGGCCCGCCACCGTATGCTGGCCATGACCATCGCCCGCCGTGCCCGAGAATACCGAGACGATCACGTGCGGACGGAAGGCGCGCACCACCGTTACGACGTCCCGGAGCAGCTCATCCCTGGGCCAGTGACGGTACGTTTCCTCCGCACTTTTCGAGTAACCGAAGTCGTACGCACGCGTAAAGTACTGATGCGCTCCATCAATGCGCCGCGCCGCGAGCAGCTCCTCCGTTCGAACGACGCCGAGCGCCTCACCCAGCTCGTTGCCGATCAGATTCTGCCCACCGTCTCCGCGTGTGAGCGACAGATAGGCAGTTTCGACGTGTCTCCCGCGTGCGAGCCACGCGATGAGCCGCGTGTCTTCATCGTCCGGATGCGCTCCAATAACCAGCACGCGCGCCGAAACACCAAGGCCGGCGACGAGTTCCCCGAGCGCAACAGCGCCGCGCTCCTGCGCGGACAGGGGACGCGGCACGACCGCTATGAAAACGAGCGCGCATATCGCGCTGAAGAGTCTCTTCATTAAGTTCGCCGCAGGCTCACCTAGGTCGGGCTACCCGCCTCCCGTTTTCCGCTCTCGCGCTTCCCACCCGCACCGTCGCGCTTCCCTCGCTTCATTTCCGCGAGCACTTCGGTGACGATGCGCTCCTGTTCCCGCTTGTGAGAAGACGAGTATCCCTCGGCGGGACTCGCCCGCTCCGGCCGACCAACGTACCGGATGGTCAGGGCGTTCCCGGTGGACGCTCTGAGGCGAGGGGAGATGAACGTCCAGGCGCCCATGTTCTTGGGCTCCTCCTGTGTCCACACCACCTCCTCGATGGCCGGATACAGATCGACGACTCGCGCTACTTCATCATGCGGCCACGGCGCAAGCTCTTCGACGCGGACCACGGCGACATGCGCACCTGGAGACTTCGCCAGAATGTCGTAGTACATCTTTCCGGTACAGAAGACGAGGCGCCGGATGTCCTCGCGCCGTGTGCTCGCGGCGGGATCATCGATGACCATCCGAAAAGTTCCCGATGTCAGCTCCGTGAGTGGCGAAGCCGCCTCCGGCAGACGCAGCAGGCTCTTTGGCTGCATTAGAATCAGCGGACGCCGGGGATTTCGCGTCGCCTGGCGGCGCAGGATGTGGAAGTACTGCGCGGGCGTTGATGGATACGCCACGACCATGTTGTTCTCGCCGTACAGCTGGAGGAATCGTTCGAGCTTGGCGCTCGAATGCTCGGGGCCGCCGCCCTCATATCCATGCGGCAGCAGCAGCACGATCCCCGAATCCTGGCCCCACTTCGCTCGATCCGCGACAATGAACTGGTCGATGACGGGCTGGGCGACGTTGACGAAATCGCCGTACTGTGCCTCCCACAGCGTGAGTGCGTCCGGCGCCACTGTGCTGTAGCCGTACTCGAATCCGAGGCAAGCCGTTTCCGACAAGGGACTGTTGTAGACCTCGAAGCGTCCCTTGGCTGCGTCCATGTGCTGCAGCGGAATGAAGGTGCGCCCATCCTCGACATCGTGGAGCACCGCGTGCCTGTGCGAAAAAGTGCCTCGTTCCGCATCCTGTCCGGTCAACCGGATCGACACACCCTCCGACAGCAGCGAAGCGAACGCAAGCGCCTCGGCAAAGCCCCACTCGATCGCACCCGACTGCAGCGACTCCCTCCGCTTGAGCAGCTGCTTGCCGAGTCGCGGATGCACCCGCAGATCGGCGGGCCACGCATGAATGCGCTCGCTCAACGCGACGAGCCGCTCCGCACTGACGGCGGTAGTCGGTGCGGACGGCGGCGGCGATGCTGCGCGAACGTCCGACCCGGCAGTCCTGGCAACCGGTGTTCCTCCGCCCGACTTCATCGTGGCCAGTGCTTTCTCGAGCATGGCGGTTACGTCCCGGTCCACTGCTTCGACGTCCTGCTCCGTCAGCACCTCCTCGCGGACGAGGCGAGTGCCCCATACCTGGCGAGGCGTGGGGTGCTGCCGGATCGTCGCATAGAGCTGTGGTTGGGTGTACGCTGGCTCATCGCCTTCGTTGTGACCGTGACGGCGATAGCCAACGACGTCGATGACGAGGTCCTTTCTGAAGCGCTCGCGATACGCGATGCCCATCCACACAGCCGTCAGGCACGACTCGGCATCGTCGCCGTTGACGTGCAGGACGGGAATGTCGAATCCCTTCGCCAGATCGCTCGCGTAATACGTCGAGCGCGCTTCCGACGGATCGGTTGTGAAGCCAACCTGGTTGTTGACGATGATGTGCAGCGTGCCGCCGGTACGATAACCGCGCAGCCGTGACAGGTTGAACGACTCGGCAACTACCCCTTCGCCGATAAACGCCGCGTCGCCATGAATGCACACCGGCATCACGCTAAGCTCGTCGCGGTCATTGCCCGCATCGCCACCGCGCTGGCGCGCGCGCGCCACACCCTCGAGGACGGGATTGACGAACTCCAGGTGACTGGGATTCGGAACGAGCAGGACGTCAACCGACTGCTTTCCCGAAAGCGTGCGCCGGCCGCGCGCACCGAGGTGGTACTTCACATCGCCGCTCTCGCTCACCGCCTCGGTGGACGGCTTGCCCTCGAATTCCTCGAACAGCCAGCCATAGGGCTTGCCCAGCGTGTGGGCGAGGACGTTGAGGCGGCCGCGATGCGCCATGGAGATGACCACTTCGCGTGTGCCGCCCACGCCCGCGCGCTCGATCGCCGCATCGAGCATCGGCACCAGCACATCCGACCCTTCGATCGAGAAGCGCTTGTGGCCCTGATACACTCGCCCAAGAAAGCGCTCCAGGCCGTCCACTTCGGTGAGTCGCTGGAGCACCGACTTCTTTTCGTCCGGCGTGAGCGAGCGACGCATGTCGCCGCTTTCGATCGTGCGACGAAACCACTCACGCTCCTGGTCATCTTCCAGGTGCTCGATCTCGAACCCGATGGTCGAGCAGTATGCCTTACGGAGATGTGCGATGACATCCGCCGCCGTGCCTTCACCGGCACCGAGCGCCGACGCGGGAATGTGCGGGAGGTCGCCCTCGGCGAGCTCGTGAAATGCCGGAGTCAGCTCGGGAGCTCCGAGCGGTTTCGTCCCCAACGGATCGAGATGCACCGCGAGGTGGCCGTAGTGGCGAATGGCCTCCGCCAGTGCGGCGGCGCCCGCTACCTTGCGAAGCAAGCCAGGATCCGCGCTGGCTACCGTGGTGGGCCCATCGCGTCCGCTCAGCTCCTGCGCCAGCTGGAACAGCTCACGCCAGGATGCATCGACCGAGGCGGGGTCCCGGCGCCAGGATTCGAACAGCTCCGCGATGTATCCGTCGTTGAATACGCCGGTGACTGCAAGTGCGCTCATGACGGTCAATCTAGCGGAGAAAGCGCGCCGGGGTCACCCGCACGCCGGCACGGCGACGTGGACTAGACGCGAGTGAGGCCGCGTGGCAAACGAAGCGTGAACGTGGAGCCCTCACCCAGCCGCGACGTGATGCTGATGTGCCCCTGGAGCAATCCGGCAAGGCGCTGGGAGATATAGAGGCCAAGCCCGGTGCCGCCATGCCGGCGCGTCAGGCCGCTGTCGAGTTGGGTGAATGGGTGAAAAAGTCTTGGTAGATCGGATTCCGCGATCCCGATGCCGGTGTCAGCGATCTCGAAGAGGACGTCCTCCCCATGTACGCGCAATCCGATCGTCACCGATCCACGATCCGTGAATTTCACCGCATTCCCGACCAGGTTCACGAGAACCTGACGCACCTTGTCGTCGTCGGTCATTATTCTGACTGGATCGTCAGGAATGTGCGCATGCAGATGCAGCTCCTTCTGGCGCGCTAGCGGTTCCGCGGTGGCGCACACCGCGCGCAGGATATCATCCGCGAAGCTCTGCCGCTCTCGTACGACTTCCCGTCCCGCTTCGAGGCTCGCGAACGCGAGCACCTCCTCGATCATTACGGAGAGATGATGCGTCACCGAGCGCATGCGCTCGACGACGTCCGCCTGCGGTTCGGACAGCGATCCCAGAATCTCCGCATCCGCGAGCAGCTCGCCATAGCCGGTGAGTGCGGTAATTGGTGTTCGCAGCTCATGCGACATGGTCGCCAGAAAGCTCGCCTTGGCTTCATTCGCTGCCTGCGCCTGTTCAAGCAGGCGCGACTTCCAGAGCACCAGCGCGGCGTAGTCGGCGATGACCTTCAGTCGCGTGATGTGTGTCCCGTGGAACGGAGGGCCGCCTTCTGCCCGGGCGATGCCCAGGATGCCCAGTTGCTGATCATGGGCAATAAGCGGCGTCATGACCACCGGTCCCATGGGGAACTCGGGGATCAATTGCTGTAGCGCGACATGGCGGGTCGAAAACGCGGGTTCGTTCACCAGCTCGCGCGTCCGGGTCGCGCGCTCAGTCAGCGAGCTCACCATCGGGATTCGCCGGCCGCGTAATCGCTCCAGGCGGCCCGAGGCGGCCACCAGCTCTGTTTCGGCTCCCTGCGGCTGCAGCACGATGGCGGCATCAGCGTCACACTGCCGCTCTGCGGCTTCGGTCAACATGCGCAGCACCGCGGCCGTATCGGGCTCGGCCGCCATCTGCCGCGCCAGCGTGCGAAGTGCTTCGCTCTCGCGAATGCGCTCGGAGAGCTCGCGCTCCATGTCAGGAATGGGCCGACATTCGAAGACGAGCACGTTGCCGCTCCGAAACTGGCTGACACACACATCCCACACGGAATGCCGGGCACCATCGGGATCGTTGACGCGGTAGAAGCGCGGCTTGTTGTCGGCCAGCGTATCACGAACGAGCTCCGCCTCTCGCGGCCCGATCAGTATCGGCAACACCTCCGCCAGCGAACGACCGGTCACACTCTCACCATCGATGCCGAACAATTCTTCCGCTGCGCGGTTGACTCGAACAACCAACAGGTCTTCCGAGACCAGACACACGGCGGTGCGCAACGCCTGAAGCAGGTCTGCCTCACTCTCCGTGGATCGCCGCTGATTGCCGGGCTCCGGGGAGGTGCGGCGGTGCGCGGAAACAGGCGTCGGCTCTCTAGCTGCCACTACTCACCGGAATTGGCTGGGGGTGCGATTACGCATGAGGGGGACATTGCATTTCGCACGACGCCTTTGCAAGTCGCCACGGCCAACTTGCCCTCGTCGCTATGTACCGTCGGTATAAGTCCAGCGATCACAATCGGTTGCCTCACCGCTGAATTATGGCCCCTCCTGTGCCTTCTTACCAGTGTCCCACCGGGACAGAACAGTCTCCTTCATAGAGGTTTTACACCGTGACCAAGATCAAGAAGGGCTTCACGCTGATCGAGCTTTTGATCGTTGTCGTCATCATCGGCATTTTGGCCGCGATCGCGATCCCGAAGTTCGCGAATACGAAGGAAAAGGCGTACATCGCCGCCATGAAGTCGGATCTCCGTAACCTGGTCACTGCCCAGGAAGCGTATTTCTCGGACAAGACCACGTATGCCACCAGCACCACGAACCTGGGCGCGGCCTACGCGGCGTCGACGGGTGTGACGGTGACGATTGGTGCCGCGACGGGCACGGGCTGGAGCGCGTCAGCGGTGCATAACGGCACCACCAAGACCTGCGCGCTGTGGATTGGCACCGTGACGGGTACGGGCAACGAAGGCGAGCCGACCTGCAACTAGTTCGCGCCGCTTGAAACCGCAGTCCGGTTTCCTCACGGGCCAGGCAGAAATGCCTGGCCCGTGTTGCATCCGGCCTGTTGCTGTCGAAGGCCAAAGTTCGAGTCAGGGCCGCTCCGCTTCACGGGAGTAAGGGACACTCAGTTCCGCCTGGCCCCCTGAACGACCCAGTTGATGATGGTCAGGATCTGGTTGTCCGTCAGTGGCTCCCGGCCGAGCGGCATGCGCGCAATTTCGGGATGTCTGGTCGCCTCGGCGAACAGGGTTTGCACCAGGAAGGAGCCGTCCGCGTTGAATGGCGCAATGCGCTTCGCCGCCGGTCGAAAGATGGACTGCACGTTCACGATCTCGTCGTACGAATAGCCCGGCGCGAGGTTCAGGTCGATTTGATGCGTCGCGAAGTTGTGACAGCTCGCAGTCGCGCATCGCGCGGTGAAGATGGGCTGCACATCGGTTGCAAACGATGGTGTGGCCACGACGACGTCCGGCAGTATGACTCGTGCCGGAGCCTCGAAGTCGGCACAGGCGGTCAACCACATCAGCGCGCACCCGAGCGCGGCTCGTGCGCTCACCGTCCACCTCGAAGCCGCATCGACGCAAGCAGGCGGACGGTAAGCAGACTTCCGGGCGCATAGAACAGCTCGCCCCCGAACGAGCTCCGCACGTTGCGCGACCACGTCGCCCCCAGCATCCCGTACGGCCGCGTCACCCGCATTTCGAGGACGGGATGATCCGGATCCGGGCGTCCGTTGAACTGTTTGACCCCGACATGCAACCGGTCACGCTCGGTACGCACTCCCAGTCCCGCGAACGGACGAAACCGGCCGCCCTCCACACCACTCGCAATCACCTCGGCGGACAGCGCTGGCGCATGAAACGCGGCCTCACTCTCGCGATCGTGACACACCTTTGTGAAGAACAGTCGCTCGCCCGAGCCTTCCTCTGTCACCGACTCGTTGCAGGTAATGGCACCCACGACCCGCGCGCTGCTGCCCGCAATGCGTGCCGACAGGTGCATGCGGGTGCGCTGCAGCACCGGTCGCGACAGCGCCACGCTGAGGAGGCTCGCCTTCACCCCAAAGGCCTTCACGGGCGGCACATAACTCCCTTCGATCCGCCAGTTGCCGGGCAGAGTGTAGGAGACCCGTGGTCTTGGCACCACCGGTATCAGGTTGGTGCTTTCGGTCTTGGAGAATCCACCACTGCGAAGCTCTTCGGACAGGGGCGGAAGATATGAGAGCTCCAGCCCGACCTCGAAGCCCCGCCTATCGAATCGGGGCGCACCGATTGGAGTGAAGGCCAGCGCTGCCGAGTAGTAGCCCATGATCCTTCCTTCCGGATCGCTCCAGCGGTGTTTCTCGACGACGCGCTCCTGCGCCGCTGCTACAGTGGGACACCATACAGCAATCACTAGTGCTGCGCACACCACACGCATGGAATTCTCCGGGACGAGCGATAGCCTTGTGGCAAGGAAGCGGTCGGGATTCACCCCGTCGATAGGGATCCTGCGAAGCGACGGTTCCGGAAGGCAAACCGCCGCGATTCGCACCCGGTCTGACTCATGCCTGTACCGTGGTCAGCGTCATTGCCGGCGTGCGCTTGTCCGCGCTCTGCTCAACCTGCGCCAGCAGATCATGCAGTTCCCCGGCGTTGCGCGGCCTTTCCTCGCGCTCTCTCGACATTGTCCGAAGGACCAGGTCGCTGAGGGACCGTGGCACGTCGCTGTTGATCTCCTGGGGAGCGGTCGGCGTCGATTCCAGCACCTTGCTGATCAGCGTGATCGGTGAATCAGCCGTGAACGGCGTTCGACCCGTCAAGCACTCATACAGCACCACGCCCGCCGCATAAATATCGGCGCGTCCATCGAGATCATCGCCCAGGAGCTGTTCCGGAGCCATGTACTCGGGCGTCCCGATGATCATTCCGGCCTGCGTCACTCCGTCCTTCCGTTCCGCCAGCCGCGCGATGCCGAAGTCCATCACCTTGAGCACGCCATTCGGCTCGACAACGATGTTCTGCGGCTTGATGTCGCGATGAATGACGCCCTGTTCATGTGCCACCTCGAGTGCCCGTGCGAGCTGCTTTCCTACCGTGAGCACGACGGAAACCGGAAGTCGGCCGCGCGACCGGATCAGATCCTTAAGGGATTTCCCCTCGACGAATTCCATCGTGATGTAGTAGACACCACCGCTTTCCCCGATGTCATGCGTGCGCACGACGTTGCGGTGCGAGATCTTTCGCGCCAGGCGGATCTCGCCGCGAAAACGCTCAAGCGCCGTGGGGTCCTGCGCGACGAAATCGGATTTCAATGTCTTGATCGCAATCGTCTCCCCGAGCTCCTTGTCAATGGCCCGGTAGACCACTCCCATCCCGCCGACACCGAGGATCTCCTTGATCTCATAACGATTGGCGAGTGTCTTTCCCGGCTCGACGAGTACGCCCTGCCCAAGCATGTGCTGCTGCGACGTCGAGGACATCGAGAGCGGCATCGGCGCCGTCACACCCCCACTCGCTCCGGTGCCACCCGCCATCATGAACTCCACGAGTGCCTGCTTCTCGCGAAGGTCCACAAGCATGGTACCGAACGCCACGGCCAGTTCGCCGATCTCGTCACCGCTCGAGGCGCGGATGTCGGCGGAATAGTCGCCGTCCGCAGCTTTCCGCGTGGCCGCCACCAGCGACCTGATCGGCCGGGTGACTTGTCGCGCGATGAGGTAGGAAAGCACGAAGGCCAGCAGCAGCCCCGCCGCCCCCGCGACAATAATCACGTTGCGCAGACGTTTGAATGCCGACAACTCGGAGTCCCGGTTGCGCAGTGCGAAAAAGCCCCCCACGGGACTTCCACCGGCGCTCAACAGCGGCATGCTTTGCCCGAGATAGTGCACACCGGCCAATTCGGCCTCCGCGCGGGCACCAACGCTCGAATCGCTCGCAACCGCGGACAACCCGCCCACATGCTTCCGAAGAAATTGTTCGACGTCGGCGCCGGTGCCCACACCAGGCGTGGTGGCAACGACACGTGGCGAGCCGTCCTCGCGAAGCGCGTAAAAAATGACTTCGCTCTCGGTGGTCTTGTGGACCGCCAACGCCAGGGAGTCGTCTACGAAGCGAACAGCCATCAGCGCCCCATCAGTGCGCAGCACCACACCTTCCGGACTCCGTTCGACGATTGGCGTCGCCACGGCTTGAAAGAGCAACGAGTCGGCAATGCCGAAGCCCTGTGACTCATCGCCCTCGAGCGCATCGGCAATCAGCCCGCTGCCAGCAAGTGAACGGGCCGGTGCGGTCGGTTCATCACTTTTCGCGAGGAGAACGCCTTCCGGATCAACGATCTGCACCCAATCGGCTCCGGTCTGCTGCACCGCTTCCTGGGCCTGATCGAGTACCGTCGCCCGGTCCTTGGCCTCGAGCGCCTGCCGGTAGTTTCCACGAAAGGTGGGCTGCTCGCTGAACACCTTCGCCCTGCCGGCGAGACTCTGCTCGCGGCCGCGCAGCTGCTGCTCGATGATGTCACGCGTCTGATCGAGCCCGCGGTTCACCGCCACATCGGCCGCCTTCTTCGCCGACACCGACGTCACATACAACGTGATACCGAGAATGGTCGCGACGAGGGCCGCCGTCGCCAGGAAGATTTTCCACGACAGTCCCAGTCCTTTGGCAGGCACTTTCATGCCTAAATGTGCTGGAGCCCTCGTGAAATCGCCACCGGAGAACGCGGACGACTCAGTAGCGGTCGCCCCCGGTGGCCTTGTATTCCTGGCCGAACTTGTTCCGGTGAGCGACGCGCTTGTACCCCCGCGCATCGAGCGCGACGTTGAGTCCATCCGAGCCAGACGCCGTTACGGTGATCTCACGCTTCTGGGTCTGGGCACGCTCGTGCCACACGGACATCGTGTAGCGCCCCGCAGGCACGCTCGGGATAATGAATCGCCCATCGATGCCGGGCTGGGTAAAGTATGGCGTGGCGACAGCAAGGACATATCCGGTCATCCGGGCGTGAATGTTACAGTAGATCGGATACAACCCGGCACGCTTGAACGTCGCGTCCCTGCTCTTGCCCTTGCCGTAAACACCCAGATCGAACTCGCCGAGCGCGGAGTTCGTGAACACGTTGTGGTTGAACGAATCCTGATTTGGAAATTCGACCCTGCTGCCGACCGGAATGACCCGCACGCGTGGTTGAAACACGCGCGCCTGCAGGGCGATTAACGATCGTAACTCCTTCTCTTTCTGCTTCTGCTTGTCCTTCTCCTTGTCCTTCGCCTGCAC
>JBKJRV010000419.1:0-3291 GCA_046593115.1 Gemmatimonadaceae bacterium | reverse complement strand
GGAGTGGGAGCCCATATTGAATGTCGCGAAACCGCACATTGAGCGCGGACAGCCAGACGCCGACGCCCGAGGCAGCCAAGAGGACAAACACGATCAGCGCTGGGAGAAAAAGCAGCTTCCACGTAGGGGTGACTCCAAACGCGAATCCGAGGAGAATGAGAATTACAAACCCAATCGCAAAGTCGATTACCCCGGCTGCGACCGAGGACAGCGGAACAAGCAACCGTGGAAAATAGATCTTGGTAAGCATGTTGGCCTCTTTGACGAGGCTCGTACTCGCAAAAGTAAGCGCTTGAGCGAACAAGAGCCACGGCAGCATTCCACTTTGGATGTAGATGCCATATGGAACAGATGTATCCGAGACCGCTTTGACTCGCCCGAAGATGAGGCCGAACAGGCCGACGATAACGAGTGGCTGAAGGACGGCCCAAAGGACGCCCGCGCTCGTCTGCTTGTACCTGACCTTGACATCGCGCCAAGCGAAGAAGGCGAGAAGCTCCCGCGCGGTCCAGAGTTCCGTGAGGGCGGCGCGATTGGTCATGCCCTCCGGTCGGATGATCACGGGCGGCGGCGGCGGTGCTGACGGCGAGGCCGAGGGCGAGATGTCAAGCGGCACGCGAGGCGATGATAGTGGAGCGAGCTACCGCGCCGAGGCATCGACACGCTAGAGGGCACGTGCCGCGCCGCGGGACGCAGCGAGTCTATTGTTCCGCGGCGTGACGTCCACATTGCGCACGGCACGCAACGTCCAACGAGCTTCGTTGTGGTCACGGCAAGCGCCGCGCGGGTCGTACTTGGAGCGGGGCGCGCGCGCCCGCGGAGCGCGCGCGGTGCGCAGTATCTATGATGGGACCGGTTGCTCGTGAACCACGCTACGCGCCCGCTGGCCTTGTACTTGCCACAGTTTCATCCCGTACCCGAGAACGACGAGTGGTGGGGCCCGGGCTTCACGGAGTGGACGAACGTGGCCAAGGCACGGTCGCTGTACCGGGGCCACGAACAGCCTAGAATTCCGGGTGAGCTGGGCTTTTACGACCTGCGAGTGCCGGAAACGCGCGCGCACCAGGCTGAGCTGGCCCGGAGTCACGGAATCGAAGGCTTTATTTACTGGCACTACTGGTTCGCCGGCCGACGGTTATTGCATCACCCGCTCGCTGAAATCCTGCGCAGTGGCGAGCCGGAGTTCCCTTTTTGCTTGAGCTGGGCGAACCAGACTTGGACCGGCGTCTGGTACGGAGAACCCGACCGCGTCCTCGTCGAGCAGACGTACCCGGGTGCTAGAGATCACGCTAGGCATTTTGCGTGCGTGCTCCCCGCGTTTCGCGACACGCGCTACATCACAGTCGACGGCCGCCCCGTGTTCTTCATCTTTCGGCCGACGGAGTTGCCAGACGCGGCTGGATTCGCTAACCAGTGGCGGGAGTTGGCCGACGAAGCCGGACTCGCTGGTCTCCATCTCGTCGGTTTTGACCACCAAGACCAATGGGACCCGCGTAGCGTAGGGTTCGACGGCGCTGTCGTCACCAGTATGAACGCGATGTTTGGAATGCGTGTACTCCGGCCGCTGCTGCGGCTGCGAAGAGCTTCACTGCGGTTCGCTGTGGGGCGCCGCATCAATGAACGCATCCGCAAGCCGCTGAACGTGTATCCGTTTGACCAAGTGTCTGAGCTGCTTATTCCGACCGCGCAGCCCGAGTACGACGGCTATCCGTGCGTAATCCCAAATTGGGATAATACGCCGCGAAGCGGGAGTCGTGGATCAGTCATGGACGGCTCGACCCCCGACCTGTTTGCAGCACAGGTGCGCCGAGCCTGCGAGTATCTCGAGCCCTTGCCGCCGGATCGGCGCTTGATGGTAATCAAATCGTGGAACGAATGGGCTGAAGGGAACTACATGGAGCCTGACCGCCGCTGGGGGCGAGCGTACCTCGAAGCATTTCGGGATGTCGTTCGGTGACCACGGCCACGCGTGGGAGATTGGCAAAGCCGTGTGACTGTACGCCGCCCGAAAACGAAGCGCCTCAGGAGGCAGAAGCGAAATCCTGCGAGGGGCCGGTGGGCCTGACGGCGGCTGTCGTCATCGCAACGCGTGATCGCCGCGACGATCTCGTTCGCTGCATCGCCGGTCTCCACGATCAATCGGAGCAGTCGCTCGTCGAGATCGTCGTGGTCGACGACGGCAGTGTCCCGCCGATCGAGCCCGCCGAGTTGCAGGGTGTCTTCCCGGTGCGGGTCTTGAACACCGGTGGGCTCGGCCCGGCGACCGCGCGGAACACAGGTGCCCACGCGGTGACGGCCGACGTGGTCGTGTTCACTGACGACGATACGCTCGCGGTGCCCGGTTGGGTCGCCGCGGCGCTCCGCCGACTGCGTGACCACCCAGAGGAGGTCGCGGTAGAAGGACCGGTTGAGTCTCCTGCGTATGACCCGCTCTACGCGTACAGCGTGCATACCGACGTACCCGGTCACCACTGGACGTGCAACATCGCCTACCGGCGCGCTATTTTCGAAGAGATCGGCGGGTTTGCAGAGGGCGTCTTTCCCTACGCGCATTGCGAGGACCTCGATCTGGCGTACCGCGCACTGGAACTCGGGCCTATCGGGTTCGCGGAAGGCATGTCGGTCCTTCATACGCCACGTAGCGCGGGAGTCATGGACTTCATCCGGCGCGGTCGTTGGGCCGCCAGCGAACTCGAGTTGGCGAGGCGTCACCCCGAACACGTGCCGCGTAGCGGGCTTCCGATCGTGCTGCCGCGACCGATCGAGCTCAGCTTCGGTCACGCGCGCAACTGGCAGCGACGCTGGCGAGCGGATCGTGCGCGTCTGGTGCGCAGCCCGCGCCGCCTGGTGCGATTCGCGGCGATCGCCATCGGTCACACGACCGTCGCGTCGGTGACGGTGCTGGGGCACGGCTGGCGAGTTTGGCGACGGCAGTAGCCAGATCCGTCCCTCCGCGTGCCCAGGAGGCAGCGGATCCGTCAAGCTATCGGTCAGTGCTGAGATCACTGAGACGTCGGTCGGCGTTTATCGACCGAGTCATCCTGGCCACGCCGACGCAGCGAATGGTTCGCGCGGTTCGTCGACGCACCGTTGTGGCTGACCCGGTGCGGTTCGCGGCTTTCGAGTTCTTTAGTCGAGACGATCGCGGTGCGCTTCACCGGCTACGCGACAGCTCAACGCACGTCGCGATCCGGCACCGGTCAGGCGATGTCGATGCCCGAAGTCGGCTTCCAGCACATGCCAGACCGGCCGCCAGTACACGCCGGTGGCCTCCATCGCGACGACCGTGAC
>JBKJRV010000416.1:0-7276 GCA_046593115.1 Gemmatimonadaceae bacterium | reverse complement strand
AATACACACATCGACGCATCCCGCGACGACAAGTGGCGGCGGCAGGAGATTGTGACCGTGATTGCCATCGCGACCGCCGCGCACCGAAAGGCGGCAGTGCTGCTCGGCGGCGACCTCAACTCGACGCCAGAGAGCGCGGTGCAGGCCGCAGTCCGCGGAGCCGGTTTTATCGATGCCTGGCAGCGCTGCGGCCAAGGCGACGGGTTGACCTATCCCGCCGACTCGGCCATCAAGCGCATTGATTATCTCTACCTGGATCCCCGCATGCGGTGCGACCAGGCGACAGTCCTGCGATCCGACGAATCTGATCACCGCCCCGTACTGGTCCGGGTAGTGCTAGGTCTTCCCTGACGTCGAACGACGAATGAGTCGAATGACGAACAGCAGGACGACAGCACCGATGAACGCGGTGAAGATGATGCCGGCGAGACCACCCATGGGCGCCGACGCTCCGATCTGGCGGAACAGCCAACCGCCGACGAATGCGCCGACAATACCGATAATGATGTCACCGATGATGCCGTAGCCGGTGCCACCCATGACGAGCGAGGCGAGTACGCCGGCGACCAGGCCTACGATGAGCCACGTGAGCAGATCCAAATCAACCTCCGCGGGAGTGAATGTACGGCGTGCCGAGGGGGCAACTCGCATGCCGTGTTGACGCCGTTTCTCACACAGGAGCATCGTGATGAGCGTTGTCCGAGTGGCGCGGAACCGGATGCGCGCGATCAGGAGGACGTGTTCGCGACGTCGGTGACCTGCGCGAGACGATAGCGATCGATACGATCAATACGATCGACGCGACGGGGCTGTTCATCCATCCCGGCCCCACGGCGATGCAAGGCGCCGCTGGCGGATGGCTCCGGTGGTGCCCCCGCGGTGTTCGACTCCGCCGCGGGGCTGCGGCAACGAGCGAGCTGGTACGGCAGCTTGGCGAAAGTCTGCCGAACCGCTGACTACCGTGACCTACTTGGTGGTCGCCGGGGCCGCAGCAGGAGCGGCCGCAGGTGCTCCCGGCTTGGCGGCTGGCGTTACACCCTTACCGCGCTGCGACCAGTGCTGGCGCTGCATGGCCGGTGCGGCCCGTCGAGCCAGATGCTCGTTGTAGTACGCGACGATTCTGGCCTTCACGGACCCCTGGGTATCCTTGGAATCGGCCTGAAACGGGGCGTATCGATGCCCGTCGCCCGACACGCCGAACCACCACCATGATTCCGTACGGGGTGCACGCGGCTTTTCGACCTTGCACGTAAACGTCCGGCCATCGTCAACGAATTCGAACTCTCCAATCATTACTAAGCTCCGCCCTGGTTGACCCTCAATTTAGCACTACTTGGGTATTCGCGCACCGCTTGACTTGCAGACCAACTCGACTTGGAGTTGGCCGGGAACCCCCCTTGGGACCGTCACCTCAAATAGGCACGACTTCGGGGCGCCGGGTTCCAGCGGCTGCTGCGTCCTCCTCTCGACGGGATGGCAGTGAGAAGGCAAAGACGGTCCCACCGCTGTCAGGAAACTCAGCCCAGGCGCGCCCGCCGAGCGACTCAACAGTTTCCCGAACGATGCTGAGGCCCAGCCCGCTTCCTTCGATACCCGTGACGGTCTCGCCGTGAGCGCGATAGAACTGCTCGAACAGCCGCGCACGGGCGGCCGCGGGTACACCGATGCCGTTGTCACGCACCCGGACTACCAGATCGCCGCCGGTAGGCGAATTGCCGAATCGCAACTCCCCGCTCACCTCGGCCCATCGGTTCTCCGTGGACTGATCGCAGTATTTAATCGCGTTGGAGATGTAGTTCACGACACACAACTCCACCGCCGCCGCATCAACTTCCACCGGCGGTAACTCGGCAATGCGAATGTCCACGCCATTGGCCTGAGCGGAGTCGCGCACCTGCCGCGCCGCTTCCGCGACTGCCTGCGGCAGGAGGACGTTGCGCCGCTGACGCGAGTCCGACTCAATGCGCGACAGCGACTCCAGGTTGTTCAATACCTGCTGCAGCCCCTCGGCATTATCGAGGATCATCCGATGAAAGCGATCGCGCTGGGTTGCCGCGAGCCACGGCTCCGGGAGAAGGCTGACGGCTCCGCGAATGGCGCCGACACGATTCTTCAGCTCGTGCGAGACCATTCGGTTGAAGCGACGCAGGCGCTCTTCCCGCTCGCGCACTTTTTCGGCGGACAGCCGGAGGAAGTGCGTCATGGTCGCCTGGCGAATCATTTCGGTGGCGTGAGCGATTCGCTGCCAGCAGAGTGCGACGTCCTTTTTCGTGGAAGGGACGTCAACTTCCTCGATCACTTCAACGAGGAAGTTATAGAGAATTCCACCAAGGATTTCGTGCTCTTTCAGGATTTCGTAGGCGTCAAATCCCTGTGAGTGTCTGAGTGCTCCCAACTCCATCGCCTTGGCCGCCACCGGAGCATCACTGTCGAATTCCACCGCGCGACCTTCCAGATAATCCGCAATGCCTTCGACGAGCAACGGGACATGGTTGAGCAGCTCGTCGGTCGGGAAAATCCGGTTGGGGGTGACAGTAACGCGGGCAGTGATCCGATCGAGCCAGCGTCTAACCAACTCGTTCTTCGATTGCCGAAGTCTGTCCGCCAGTGCTTCCGCGAGCGGACCGTTCGTTCTGCCGGGAGGAGTAGTCTTGAGTCTGGACGCCTGGACCATGATGTCACGGGGGAAGTAGTGACGACCGCTTCTCAACCGACGCAGACATGAAGTATATCCAAGTGGCGAGTACCTTGCCTTGCCCGACGATTACTCCGTCCTGGGCGGCAGGTTCCCGTACCCGAGACACGCTCGGTGTGTTTCCACTGGTGAGCACTCCTGGAGAATGGACAGTGAATCCTGAGCCGGTCATGTTGTTGGGGCGAGTGATTCGACTGGAGCCACTAGCCCGCGAACACGTTGACGCGATGTTGCCGGCCGCGCTCGAGCCTGCCCTGTGGCTCCACACCACCAATCGCATCGAGGATAGTGCGGACCTGGTGCGCTACATCGACGTGGCGATGGCCGAGCGGGCGGAGGGGACGGGGATTCCGTTTGCTACTGTGGTTGCGGCAACGGGAGAAGTCATAGGCAGCACGCGCTTTGGAAACATTGTCCCGGAATATTGGCGCGCGGAAATCGGCTGGACGTGGCTCGCTGAGAAGTGGCAGCGTACCGCCGCGAACACGGAGGCCAAGCTCCTCATGCTGCAACACGCCTTCGAGACCTGGGGAATGCGCCGAATCGAGTTCAAGACCAGCGCCAGGAATGAAAAGTCACGTGTGGCACTATTGCGTCTGGGGGCGGTGGAGGAAGGAACTCTGCGCCGTCACATGACGCATGCCGATGGTTCGCCGCGCGATTCCGTCTACTTCTCCATTATCAGCGAAGAATGGCCTGCTGTGAGAGCACGTCTGATGGCGCGGCTCGACGCCGACTGAACGCGTGCTCGAGCTCCCTGCCCGCGATCAGGGGTTCGGTTGTCCGTACGCCGAGGCGATTCTGGTGAGCCTGGTCTGAATGTCGGCTTCGGAGAGCCACCGTCCGCGCACCATGACGCCAGAACGTCGCTCGAGGTTCCCGAGGTTGTCGAGTGGATTGCCATTCACGAGCAGGAGATCGGCGCGCTGTCCCGGTGCGATGACACCGAAGGTGTCGCTCGAGGCGAAGTAGAGTCCGACGTTGCGTGTGCCTGTCGCGATGATGTCGTACGGACTCATGGCGGACTGCGCCATCTTCCGCAGTTCGCGATGGAGGGAGAATCCCGGCACACTGAACTGCTGGGGCGCATCGGTTCCCATGAGGATGCGTACGCCACCCCTGTGCAGCGCCGCCAGCAGCGTCACTCGATTTGCGGCAGTCTGACGCGCCACCACTGAGTCGAACTGGGGGCTGGTGAGACGGTTCTCGTGCGCCTTCACCCAGCTGCTTACCATGCTCGCCGGCATGTAGCGCAGCTCCGGGAAGGCCTTCAGCGTTTCGAGTGTTGGCACTCCCAGGAGCGTTTCCCAGAGAGCGCTCGTGGGAACGACCCATGCGTTCGCCTCACGCGTGGTGCGCACTATGCTCGCCAGTCGCACGGAGTCGAGCGGTGCCCTGGTTCCTTCGAGCAATTCGATATAGCCGTCGAGATGGTCGAACGTTTCCTGACCCGACGCGATAGCGCGCAACAACCCGACATCGGCGGGCACATGTCCGCCAAACCGGATTCCCACTTCGCGCGCGGTCCGCGCCATCGCGTCGTACTCTTCGCCGGTGAGTCCCGGATGCACCTTGAGCAGATCCCATCCCTGGGCCTTCTGCTCCCTGACCATCCGCTCGGCATCGGCCGGTGAATTGACCGAGTTACCGTTGAAGCTGGGCCCGGCGAGATACAGGGTTGGCGATGTGATGGCGCCGCTTCGGGCGCGCTCGCGGAGTTCCAACTGCCCGGGCGACCCGAGCATTCCCCGAACGGTCGTAATGCCATTGGCGACGTACAGAAAAAGAACATTCGCGATGAGATCGGGCGGCGCATTGGGCGGAGGAATGTGCCCGTGCATCTCGGCCAGCCCCGGCAGGAGAAATCGTCCGCGACCGTCAACGCGTTTCGCGCCCCGCGGAATCCTGGTGGTAGCTGCGGCGCCCACGGTCACGATCCGGTCGCCGCGGACGATGACCGTTTGATTCGCGATGGTCCGCTCGCGGTCCATCGGGATGACGGTCACGTTCGTGAACGCGGTGACACCCGGCGCTTTCGTCTGTTGAGCGGCTGCTGGCGAGAGCCAGAAGGCCGGGAGGTGCATCAGGAGCAGTGCGTACGTGAGCCGTCGCATTGATGAGTCCGTTGGAGGCAATCAGGATTACTGGTACTGGATGTACAACGGGGCCGGGGTGAGCTTCAGCACTTCGGCTGGCGTCATCAGTGTGCTCGTACCCCGTCTGTCGTTCTTGTAGAACAGTTTGAACCCGGTGAACTGCACGGGCTCGCGCCATACGTAGCTCTTGTACGAATCGATCTTCTGTGATGGGGGACCCCATCCATCCATCTGGATGACCACTTGAACGCGCGGATCGAGCTTGATCTTGTCGGCGTTGGTCACCATCGGACGTGTGAAGCGGTGCACGACCAGCACCTTCGGCGGCAACTTCTGCTCCTCGACGATCTTCGCCAGCCAGTCGATGGCGTAGTTGATATGCACGGCGTCGAACGTCCCGATACGCTTGCCAGGCAAGCCGCCCTTCGTCATGGCGAATTCAGGGTCGATGCCGAGGTGGAAGTTTGGCCGCTCCATCCATTTCCTGAATGCGGGCAGCTCCGCTTCGAGCGTGCTCAGGCCAATCTGGACGTCCAGAAAAACGAGGGCGTTGCGCGACTCGGCCCATGACGCCACGCGGGCGATCATCGTATCGGTCATCCGGAGTCGGTACAGCTTGGCGGGTCCGGGAGCGGCCTGCGCGACCATGGCGATCAAATGGAGCGCTGGTTTTACCTGGGTGGTGCTGTCTGCGGCATTCCAGGCGGCGACCTCGCGATCGAGGCGCGCGAGCATGGAGTCGGGCGCGATTTCACCCAGGATACCCATGCGCTTTGACAGCGGGTTGCCGTAGTACGCGACGATCCGTCGCTTCGGAAGGATGGAGCCGGGGAGCGGCGCCGGACCGGCTACCGGCCACACGGGCGCTGGACGAGCCGGACCCGCGACTGCTGGCGCGGAGGTGCGCTTCTTCTTCGCCTTCGGTTTTGTCGCCTTTGCGCTGACACTGTCACGGGTGGAATCGCCAGCGACCACCGGGAGCGGAACGGCGGAATCGGCACGGATGATGGAATCCGGGCGTGGAATGGAATCAGGGACCTGCGCAACCGCCGCAAGAGGACAGGCGAATGCAATGACCACAGCGGACAGCAATCGCAGCGATGTGCGGAAGGATGTCCTGGACAGGAACGGCGACATTTGGAATATGTGAGGAGGCAGCGTGATGTGAAGTTGAAACATACCGCGCGGATGATGCGCGGTTCCACTCGTCATCGACGAACGGTCTTGCCCTCGGCAACGATCGACCGACTACCTTCAGATAACGGTGTAAGCGGCAGACGCCGCGCCGGAACGGCAGTTCGCCGCGTCCGCCGAGGCCCTCCTCTCAAAAAGCGCCGGTGGACGGTTACTCGTCTGTATACTGTGATCCGGTCCCGTGATGGGACCCGCTGTGCCACTCTCAACTATCAGCAACAAGGCCGGAATGCGCAAAGTTCTCATGCCCGTGATCTTCGCTGTCTTCGCTCTCAACGCCTGTGGCGGTGGCGACGATGGTGGGCCGGGCACTCCACCGAATCCCGTTCGTACGCCCGCTGCCGTCGTCGTCTCGATTTCGTCGTCGGCGACGATGTCGTCGATCGGCGACAGCCGCAGCCTGTCGGCGGTCGTGACCGACTCGAGTCAGGCGGTGATTACGAATGCCACCGTCACGTGGACCTCGAGCGCCCCGGCAGTCGCGGCGGTTTCACCGCTGAGCGGGCTGGCCACGACGGCCACTGCGGTCAATAACGGGAGTGCGACGATCACCGCGACGAGTGGCACGGTCACCGGCCAGGTCTCTACCACGGTGCAGCAGCGGCTGGCATCGCTGACGGTCACACCGGGCACATTGCCGCTGACCGTTGGGAATAATGGACAGCTTGCTCCCGTGGCGCGCGATGCACGAGACAACGCAATCATCGGAGTATCGGGGTTCAGCTTCCTGTCGAGCAACTCGTCGGTAGCGAGTGTCACGTCGGCCGGCTCTGTGGGTGCTGTCGCTGTCGGATCGGCGACGATTACTGCATCCGTCGTTCGCGACGGTATTACCGCCACCGCAACCTCCACGGTAAACGTTTCGGCCAACACGGACCCGATGACCGCGACGGTGACGATGCCAGGCAATACGTTCAGCCCCAGCTCGGTGACGATTGCCAGGGGAGGCACGGTTACCTGGACCTTCGGCGCGATCGACCACAACGTAACGTTCTCGGCAACTGGCTCGCCCGCGAATATCCCCACTACGCGCAACGTCTCTGTACCGCGGACGTTTCCGAACGCAGGCAGCTTCCCTTACGACTGCACGCTCCACAGCGGCATGGTTGGGACTGTCATTGTGAATTGAGGGGCGTTCGCGCGGGAACTGCGCTAATATTGCGGTGGGCGCTTCTGGTCTTCGATCTCGGTGTTCGTTCCAAACCACTTCACGATCTTGCCGGCATCGTCGAGTTGCGGCAGCGCTCGTGCGAGGTGCCAACGGAAGACGCCATCCGCGCCACGAAGCCGG
>JBKJRV010000383.1:0-3530 GCA_046593115.1 Gemmatimonadaceae bacterium | reverse complement strand
GCCTCGTATTCGCGAGGCGCAGTGGCTTGCCGCGAACGGTGCCACTGCGGCGATCGATATATCGGACGGCGCGCTCGCGGACATCGCGCACCTCGCGTATGCCGGCGGCGTGCGCATACACGTCGAGCTGGACAGCCTGCCGGTCAGCGAAGGCGTGGATGCGCGACATGCCGCGCAGAGCGGGGAAGAGTACGAGCTTGCGGTGACCGCACCGGAGAGCCTCGACCGCGACGCCTTCGCACGGGAGTTCGGGATCAGGCTCACCCGCGTGGGATCAGTCACCGAGGGAGATGCTGGTGTCGAGGCTACGTTTCAGGGATCGCCGGTGATCCTCGAACCGGGACACGACCACTTTCAGACGTGACCTTCGCCTCCCACACAACAGGGACGTAGATCCACACTGTGTTCAGAGCCCTGCTCGTTCTCATCACGCTGCTGACGCTGACGCCGATTCTCGGATCGACGCTCGTCGTCGCTGCCTTCCTCGGAGTGAAGCGCACGCCCAACGGTATCTATCAGCGGTGTGCGCGCTTCTGGGCGCGCGGCGTCAACGCGGCAGCAGGCGTCACGGTTCGACTGCACGGAACGGAAAACATTTCCAACCAGGGCTCACACGTGTACGTGTCGAATCATGTGAGCTGGTTCGACGTCTTCGCGCTCGCGGCGACGTTGCACAATTACAGCTTTGTCGCCAAGGCCGAGCTCCAGAAGATCATTTTCTTCGGCCGCGCCGCCAAGGCGTTCGGTCTGGTCTTCATTCATCGCGCCAACCGGAAGGCTGCCTTCGATGCCTACCGTGAAGCCGCCGCCCAGGTGAAGGGCGGGATGTCGGTCGTGGTGTACCCTGAAGGCACGCGCGGCTTCGACTACCATCTGCGTCCTTTCAAGAAAGGGCCGTTCGTCCTCGCCATCGGCGCGGGCGTCCCCATTGTCCCGACGATCGTCATGGGCGCCATCGAGGTAATGCGGAAGGGATCGCCAATCATCCGCTCAGGCACGGTTGACGTTCATTTCCTCGAGCCCATCCCGACGTCCGGCTATTCCTACGATCAGCGCGACGAGCTGATGCAGGTAGTGTGGAACCGCATGGCCAGTGCCATGGAGTCGATGTACGGCGTCGGCACCGCCGAGCACCCGATCGCAAAGGAAGGAAATACGAAGAAGTTGCCGTCGAGCTTCCTGTAAGGCGGTGCGTCGTGCGTCGTGCGTGGTGCGTGAACAGCGGCGGAAGGCAAGCACAGCCCGGATGACAAGTAGAACCTTTGAAGTTACGTTGATTGACCGGTGATCGAGCGGCTGTGACCACGCACCACGCACCAGGCCACTCGCACCACGCCCACGCACCACGCACTTGGCCCCTCACTCCAACGCGCACCCATGTCCACAATCCTCTCCATCTCCGCTCGCGAAATTCTCGACAGCCGAGGCAATCCGACCGTCGAGTGTGACGTTCTCCTCGAGAGCGGCGCCATGGGCCGGGCGGCGGTGCCGAGCGGCGCGTCCACTGGCGAGCACGAGGCACTCGAGCTGCGCGACACCAAGGACAAGCGCTACCTCGGCAAGGGTGTGCGAAAGGCCGTCCAGAATATCGAGGAGACCATTTCCCCGGCACTCGAGGGGATGCTGGCTGCCGATCAGATGGGGATCGATGCCGCCATGCTCGATCTCGATGGCACCGAAAACAAGGGGCGCCTCGGCGCCAATGCCATTCTCGCCGTGTCGATGGCGAACGCGCGCGCAGCGGCGGAGGATATGGGACTGCCATTGTTCCGGTATCTCGGCGGACCGATGTCGCGCATCCTGCCAGTACCGATGATGAACATCCTCAACGGCGGCGCGCACGCAACGAACACAGTGGACTTCCAGGAATTCATGGTCGTCCCCGTTGGCGCCGAGAGCTTCAGTGAAGCGCTGCGAATGGGCGCGGAGATCTTCCATGCGCTGAAGAAAGTGCTGGTGAAGCGGAAGCTCGCGACCGGCGTCGGCGACGAAGGCGGTTTTGCGCCTGACCTGCCGAGCGACGAGGACGCGCTGAAGCTCGTGATCGAAGCGATCGAGGCCGCGGGATTCTCACCCGGCACGGACGTCGCGCTCGCGCTCGACGTTGCCGCCAGTGAGCTGCACAAGGGCGGCACCTATACCTTCAAGAAGAGCGGAGCCGGCAAGCGGGATGCGGCCGGCATGATCGAGCTGTACAGCGGGTGGATCGACAAGTATCCGATCGTGTCGATCGAGGATGGATTGGCCGAAGACGATTGGGATGGATGGACGGCGCTGACGGCGGCGCTGGGCGACCGCGTCCAGCTGGTTGGCGATGACCTGTTCGTCACGAACACCGAGCGTCTCGCGCGCGGCATTGAGGGGGACGTCGCCAACGCGATTCTGATCAAGGTCAACCAGATCGGCACGCTGACGGAGACGTTGCGCGCCATCGAACTGGCTGGCCGGAACGGCTACCAGTCCATCATCTCTCACCGGTCCGGCGAAACGGAGGACACGTTCATCGCGGATCTTGCGGTGGCGACGGGTGCTGGGCAGATCAAGACCGGCTCGGCCAGTCGTACCGATCGTGTGGCGAAGTACAATCAGTTGCTGCGGATCGAGGAGATGCTCGGCGAGTCGGCGGAGTATCCGGGCGGCGCGGTGTACGGACTGTAGCTCGTGGCGAAGAAGGGGGGCGAAAACGGGCCAACGAAGCGCGGCGCGAGCGGTTCGGCCAAGCGGTCTTCGCCGCGCCGGTCTGCTTCGGGAATTGGCCGGCGACTTCTCGGCGTCGCTGCCGTGCTTGGCATCGCGTATTTCGCCATCGAGGGTGGCGAGTATGGCACCAGCGACCTGGTGAAGCAGCGGCGTCGCGGGCGGATGCTCCGGCACGCCATCGATTCGCTCACAAAGCAGGTGGATTCGTTACAGCGGTATCGGAAAGCGCTGACCACAGACATTCGGTTGCAAGAGCGGATCGCGCGCGAGGAGTTCGGGATGGTGCGCGGCGAGAAGGAAATTTTATATCGGTTTGCGGAGCCTCGCGATTCAACGGCGGTGGATCCGTAAGTGTGATCGATGCCGTCGGCGAATCAGAGCGGAAGCATGACTCCGCTCGTGTGAATTCGAACGTGCGGAATCGAAAGTATGAGTTTGTAATTGTAAATTCTGTATGAATTCGTGACGGCAACTTGACCACGCCCCTGCGCCCAAATACTATTCCTCCCACTGGCGCGGGGTGGAGCAGCCTGGTAGCTCGTCGGGCTCATAACCCGAAGGTCGCGGGTTCAAATCCCGCCCCCGCTATGCAGAGACAAAGATGGCTGGTCCAATTGGACCAGCCTTTTTTGTTTGTTATATTGTCTGGATCCGTCGTGGTGGCGGACATAGACCACGCAGGACAAAATACTTTGGCAGGGTAGCTCAGCTGGTTAGAGCACGGCACTCATAATGCCGGGGTCGCGGGTTCGAGTCCCGCCCCTGCTATTCAAGGGATTGAAGATGAGTAGGCCCGCTCGGTCCGCATAAAGCTCTGATGCCACCGACAT
>JBKJRV010000021.1:0-4829 GCA_046593115.1 Gemmatimonadaceae bacterium | reverse complement strand
GTCCTGGATAGATGTCACCTCCTCCATCGATCTCGGGCCAGTTGGGCGTGAAGCCGATGACCTGCGTGCTGGAGAGAGCGCGATCCTTGTAGCGAACCGGCTGGCTGGTATCGAGACGGGCGCCAACGGCCTTGGTGCTCGGAATGCGGCCAAGCATTTCGGCATCGGCGAGCGTCAGGCGCGGATTGCGAAACCAGCGACACGTTTCGTCGGTGCCATCGCAGGCCTCGAACGTGATGGGAAAGCGCGACACGAAGAACGTCGTCGGACCCGTGGACTCGAAGTCCTTCGCAACACTCTGGTTGATGCCATGAATAGCCGCGGCCATCAGCACCACCACGAAGACGCCGACCGCGATGCCCAGGATGGTGAGTCCGGCGCGCACCTTGTTCGAGCGGATGGAGTCGAGCGCGATGACCACGCCCTCGCGAATGGCATGCATGCGCGTGACGAGCATGGAGCCACTCATGCCGAGCACTCCGCGGTCGTGGGGGACACAGTGCGCATGGTGATCACTCCTGACGCAGCGCCGCAATGGGATCGAGCAGCGAGGCGCGACTCGCGGGATAGACGCCGGCAATCACTCCCACGCCTGCTCCAACGGCGATGGCGACTACAATGGACCAGACCTCGATGGACGCAGGCAGCGGCGTCGCCAGCGCGATGAGCTGCGAGATCGCGATGCCGCTCGCGACACCAACGGCGGCGCCAACCGTGCTCAGTGTGGCGGATTCAATGAGGAACTGCGCGAGAATATCCTTCCGGCGCGCGCCAAGCGCTTTCCGAATCCCGATCTCCCGTGTGCGCTCCGCGACGGCGACCAGCATGATGTTCATGATCACGATCGCGCCGACCACCAGACCGATGGCCGGCAGTGCAACACCGGCAATGACGAGATAGCCCTTGAGCTTGTTCCAGAACTCGAGCGCTGATTCCGACGTCTGCAGCGCGAAGTTATCCGGCTGCGAAGGACGCAGCTTGTGTCGCGCCCGCATGACCTGCCGCGTGCGCTCCATGGCGTCCATCATGCCCACCGTCGAGGGCGCCTGGATGATGACGGCGTCGATGACGCCGTGGACGTTGAGCAGTCGCCGCAGCGGTGAGTTGTGCGGTCCGACGATGAATTTGTCGAACGAAATCCCGAACGAGCTGCCCTGTTTCTCGGCGACGCCGACGACCGTGTAGGGGATGCCTTTCACGCGCAGCTCACGGCCGACAGGGTCGAGGCTGGGGAAGAAGTGCTTCTGCACGTCTGCGCCAATGACCACGACGTTGGAGCCGTACTGATACTCCTGCTCGGTGAACAGGCGTCCGTTGTCGACCTTCATCTGCTTGATGTCGAACCAGTCTTCCGTCACGGTATTGGCGCGTACGGTCCGCGGGCGCGCGTACCGCGTTTCGGCCGTGACGTTGTCCTCGCTGAAGATGGCCCATTTGACTCCGGGGGGCAGCGCTTCGGTGACGTAGGGGACGTCGTAGACCTTGATACGCGGCCGCCGGCGCCACTCACGGATCGTCTCGTCGGTGACGTCACCCATCTGGAGATTAGGCCGGTGCCGCAGCTCGAACGAATTGACCGCCATGATCTTCCCGACGAGGTCGTCTTTCATGTAGCGGTTCATCCCGCCGACGATGGACACGACGATGATCAGGAACATGACGCCGATCGTCACCCCGATAATCGTGAAGAAGCTCTTGAGCTTCTGCACGCGGATGGTGGAGAGGGCGAGACGAACGGCTTCAAGAAAGGGCAAGGCGCAGACGTTTCGTGTGTGGGGACTGATGCTTGGCCAACGGGACGTGAGACCTCAGGTCGTCAGGCCGACCTTGGCGACGAAGCGTTCCTTGCGATCGTCCGACGCCACCAACCCGTCGCGCAGCACGATCACGCGCCGCGCATGGGCCGCGATGTCCTGCTCGTGCGTGACCATGATGACGGTCTGTCCGCTGGTCGCGAGCTCCTCGAAGACCTTCATGATCTCCTCGGACGTTTGCGAATCGAGGTTACCCGTGGGCTCATCCGCCAGCAGGATCGACGGCTCGTTGACCAGCGCGCGCGCGATGGCAACGCGCTGGCGCTGACCGCCCGACAGCTCGTTCGGACGGTGATGCATCCGATCGGCAAGCTGCACTCGCTCGAGCGCTCGAATGGCGCGCTGCTTCCGCTCGACGGCCGAGACACCGCCGTAAATGAGGGGTAGCTCGACGTTGTGCAGCGCGGTAGCGCGGGGAAGGAGGTTGAACGTCTGAAAGACGAAGCCGATCTCGCGATTCCGAACGCGTGCGAGCTCGTCATCCGACATCTTCGAGACCATGAGGCCGTTCAACCAGTATTCACCCGCGTTGGGCGTGTCGAGACAGCCAATGAGGTTCATTAGCGTCGACTTCCCCGAGCCGGACGGCCCCATGATCGCCACGTACTCGTTGCGCCGAATGGCGACGTCCACGCCGCGAAGGGCGCGCACCACTTCGCCGCCCATGTCGTACTCCCGCTTCAGCCCGCGGGTCACGATGACCCAGTCCTTCTCGGGCACCTGGCCAGACTCGCCGACAATGACCTCGCGTTCCGCGGTGGTGCTGAGCCCGACTTCGGTTTCGTTCATGTCGTCTTCGTCTCCGCCTTCTTCTTGTCGCCTGGAAGCGGTGTCTTTGCTTCGCGCACCACGGACCCATCCTTCAACTCGCGGATGGCCTGGTAGGTACCACCGACGATCCGATCCTTCTCCGCCAGACCGCTCAACACTTCGAAGAACTTCTCGCCGGCGATCCCAACCTTCACCGGCCGGAAGGTCACCTTCAGGTCCTTTCCGATCACGAAGACCCCTTCGACATCCTTCTTGCCGACTTCCCTGGCGGGCGCCGATTTAGCGAGTGTCACCGGCTGGTCGGTCTGCTTCACCGGCTCGTGCTCGCGAACGGTGAGGGCAATGATCGGGATGGACAGCACGCTCTTCCGCTGGTCCGTGATCACCTTCGCGGTCGTCGAGAAATCCGGACGCGTGTCGCTGGGCGGATTGATCAGCTCGATGGTGACTTCGTAGTCCACGGCCTGATCCGCGTTCGGCGCACCGCCGAACAGTTTCACGGAACTGTTGGAGATCTCCACCACGCGCCCGACGAAGGTCGTATCGGGGAAGGCGTCGATATCGATGGCGGCCGAGTCGCCGATGGAAATGCGCGCGACGTCGGTCTCATCAACCTTCACCTTCGTCTCGAGCACTTTCATGTCGCTGATTGTGAGCAGCGTGGCCGCGTCCTTGTTGAACGTTCCCGGGACCGCTGTTTCGCCCTCCTCGACATTGAGGCGCGTCACGCGCCCGCTCATGGGGGCGACAATGCGGGTTTTCGAGAGACTGTTCCGTGCATCGCGGAGCGCCGCCGCTGACTGATCCACGTTGTACTGCGCAGATTCGGCGAGCGCCTGATTCACTTCCATGGCGGTCTTGAGCTGCTCGAGCTGCTCATCGGAGACGAGCTGCACGTTCGTTTTCCGGATGGACGCGGTGCGTTCGAAATTCCTGGTGGACTGCAGCAGGTTGGCGCGTGCCTGCGCTGCCTGCGCCTTCGCCGCCGCCATTTGCGCTTCAGCGCGCTGGACGGACGCCTGCGCGTTCTCGGGATCGATCTGCAGGAGGAACTGCCCCTTGGTGACGAGCTGTCCTTCCTTTACCAACAGCCTGACGATGCGTCCGCTGACATCCGCGGCTACGTCGACCTTGGTGCGCGGCTGCACCTTGCCACTCGCGGTAACGGAGGCAATCAAATCGCGCCGCTGCACCGCCTCGGCACGTACTTCAACGCCCTTCTTGCCGCCCTTGGCAGCCACCAGGGCGGCGGCGCCAAGGCCGATGACGATCACAGCGGCAATGCCATACTTGACCGGCTTTTTCATCGAAATCCTCGGTTAACGCAGGGGGCGGCCGACGGCGCTTTCCAGCTGCGCGTAGGCCTTGTGATAGTCATAGATCGAATTGATGCGCTCGCTCTCGGCCCGCTCAAACGACGTGCGGGCATCCGTCACTTCCAGGAATGTGCTGGCGCCGACGCGATACCGCTCTTCGGCGAAGCTCAGCTCTTCGCGAGCGCGCTGCGCATTGAGCTCCTGGAGTCGCACCGCCTGCGCGGCCGTCACGAGGTTGCGGTAGGCGGCGGTGACGTCCGCGGTGAGCGCGAGCTCGCGCGCACGGACGCCATACCGGGCGTCGGCACGCGTGGCCGATGCTTCCTGCAGGCGCTGCTCACGGGAGAAGCCGTCGAATAGCGGCAGACTCACCATCGCCGAAATGCCCCACGGATTGCGCGTGAAGTTGAACGGATACTGGTCGTTGGCACTGCGGAGGGCCGATGCGTCCGTAGGCGAGAACTCGAAGCGCGAACGACAGAGATCCGCCTGACTCGAAAGACCGGCGCCCACCCGGATGGAATCCTGGGAATAGCAGTTCTGCAGCTGGAACGTCGAGCCGAGCTTCTGGCTCTCGATCTCCGGCTCGATGTTTGTCTTCTCGCGCGTGTATCCGCCCCATCCGGTGCTCACCGACAGGGTCGGCGAATACTCACCCTGCTGCCGGCGGACGTTCCACCCTGCGGCGTTCTCTCGGGAGCGCAGCGCGTTAAGCACCGGGTTCCGCTCGCGGGCAAGGTCGAGAATGGAATCGAGCGTAAACGGGGGCTCGGTTACGGCAAACGTCGAGGAGAGCTGCACGTCGGCCGGCTGCTGAACCCCCATCTGCTGAAACAGACGGAGTTTTTCAATTTCGACGTTGTTGTGCTCTCGCAGGGCATTGACCTGTGCCTGGCCAAGGGTGACCTGGGCGCGACGGACATCCAGC
>JBKJRV010000108.1:0-7708 GCA_046593115.1 Gemmatimonadaceae bacterium | reverse complement strand
GACTTGCCAGCATTGGTGTAACCCACGAGTGACGCCGTAAAGACATTCTTCCTGCCCTTCCGCTGCACCTCGCGCGACCGCTGTACGTCATTCAGCCGCTCCTTCAGCAGCTTGATGCGGTGATGGATAAGCCGGCGATCGGTTTCCAGCTGTGTTTCACCAGGGCCTCGCACCCCGATGCCGCCACGAAATTTCTCGAGGTGGGTCCACATGCGCGTCAGCCGCGGCAGCGTGTACTCCAGCTGCGCGAGCTCCACTTGCATCTTGGCCTCGCTCGACCGCGCGCGCACCGCGAAGATGTCGAGAATGAGCTCGGCGCGATCGATGACACGCACGGCGAGGGCTTCCTCGATATTCTTGCCCTGGGCCGGCGACAGCTCATCGTCGAAGATGACGAGCGAGCCATCGAGCTCCTGCAGACGGGTGCGCAGCTCCTCGATCTTGCCCTTCCCCAGATAGGTAGCGGGATGCGGCTTATCGAGTTGTTGGGTTACCTCGCCCACCACGAGCGCGCCCGCCGTATCGGCGAGCCGCGCCAGTTCGGCGAGGTGCTCGCTGAGTTGATAGCGCGCATTCGATCCCTTCCGCGGCGCCCCAACCAGCACCGCCCGCTCCATCGAGGGAGCGAGCGAAATCATGTCCCGTGAGATGGACCGCTCCTACCGGCGCCCGCTCATCGCGGAGAAGCGTCCGTTCCGGTCATACGGCACCGTGAAGTTCCCCAGCGGCGTTCCCACGATCACGTCGCCCATCACACGGTAGTTCACGCTGCCCGTGTTCAGCAGCTGCCGTCCCGCCTCGCCAATGCCCGTGTAGCTGAAATCCAGCGGAATGCGGACCGTCGAGGAATCCCGTCCGGCCACCGTGAACTTCGACTCCACGAGCCCCGTTCCAAACGGAATGGAATCGACCATGAGCTTATAGGTCATCCGCGTGGCATCGAGGTTGAACTTGTTCGGATTGTAGACATTCAGGATGACGTCGAGCGTGCCGCCCGTCAGCCCGAGTCCGTTGAGCTGCACGTTCTTCAGCGTCACCACCGGCTCCTTGAACACCGACTTGCCAACCGATGCGCAGCCGGCCGCCGCGATCAGTACCACAGGTGCAGCCAGCAGCAACCAGCGCCGCGGCGAAACTCGTCGTGCAGTCGTGCGCATCAGGTCTCTCCCTCGTTCGTGTGATCTGCCTTTCGTTTCAACTCGTCCCACCACGCCAATCGCTTCGCAATCTCCTTCTCGAAGCCGAACGGCCCGGGCTCATACAATTTGCGGTCCCGCAGCCGTTCCGGCAGGTATTCCTGAGGGAGATAGGCCTCAGGAACGCCGTGCGCATACTGGTACCCCTTACCATACCCCAGTTCCTGCATCAAGCGCGTTGGCGCGTTCCGAATGTGCAACGGGACCGGCTCGGCCGGCGATTCCCGCGCCAGCTCCAGGGCGCTGTTCCAGGCCACATAAACGCGATTCGATTTCGGCGCGGTCGCGAGATACACCGCCGCCTCGGCGAGCGCCAGCTCGCCCTCGGGCGACCCGAGCAGCTCATACGTCTGGCGTGCGGCGAGCGCAATTCTGAGCGCATCGGGGTCCGCAAGTCCCACGTCCTCCGCCGCAAACCGGATCGTTCGCCGTGAAATATACAGAGGGTCCTCGCCACCCTCGATCATGCGCGCCAGCCAGTACAGTGCACCCTGCGGATCGCTGCCCCGCAACGCCTTGTGGTATGCCGAGATGAGATTGTAGTGCTCTTCACCACCCTTGTCGTAGCGCGCAAACCGCTTCTGCAGCGCGTCGCGCGCCACCTCCCCGGTGATGTGGCCACCAGGGCCGACATGGGTGGCGGCCGCCTCAAGCGCGGTGAGCGCCCGGCGCGCATCCCCATCCGCGACGGTGGCGATCAATGCAACGGCGTCGTCGTCGGACTGCAGGCCCAGCTCCCCCAGCCCGCGCAGGGGGTCGGTGAGCGCCGTACGGAGTACCTGCTGGAGGTCCTCGGCGCTCAACTGTTCGAGGACGAAAACCCGGGTGCGCGACAGCAGCGCGCCGTTGATCTCGAACGACGGATTCTCCGTCGTGGCGCCGATGAGCGTGATGGTGCCGCTCTCGACATGGGGGAGAAACGCGTCCTGCTGCGCCTTGTTGAAGCGATGGATTTCATCCACGAACAGGATCGTTCCTTCGCCCTCCGCCAGCCGATCCTGCGCCTCGGCCACGACTTCGCGTATCCGCGGCACGCCTTCCGTCACCGCGGAGAACGGCACGAAAATGCGATCGGTGTACCGCGCAATAAGTCGGGCGAGCGTGGTCTTTCCCGTTCCTGGCGGGCCCCAGAGGATCATCGAGCTCACCACACCCTTCTCGATCGCTTCGCGAAGCGCCTTTCCCGGGGCGAGGATCTGCTGCTGCCCGATGAACTCTTCCAGCGATTCCGGGCGCATGCGCGCGGCTAGCGGCTGAGGCATTTCCGGACGCGCGAATAGCGACGGATCTCTGGGCGCACGAACGGCACTCGGCCGACGCTGCTTCGGCATCAGCGAAGCACCGCCAGATCCGAACTCGCGTGAAGGACGGCCCGAACACCGAAGTACAGTGCACATCCCGCAAAGAACGCGAACGGCAGACGCCACCCGCTCTTTGACTGAAACTCCGGGACAAGATTCGAGGCCGCGACATAAAGCGTCACGCCCGCCGCGAGCGGCAATCCGTACTGCGCCAGTGCGCCGACCGACTCGGTCAGCGCGAAACCAAGGATAGTGGCGGCACCGAGTGCCGCTGCCGCCAGCAGGGCTTCACGGCGCCGCCGGCCGGCGGCCAGGAACAGGCTCGAGATCGCGAGACCTTCGGGAATCTTGTGGAGCAGGATGGCCACGAACACGAGCATGCCGAGCGAATGGCTGACGTGGAAGCCGCTCGCGATGGCGACGCCGTCAACAAAGGTGTGCAACAACAGCCCAACGAGGGCTGAGACGCTCACCATGGCCGATACCTCGTGCGTCTCCTCGCCAAAGTGGAAATGCTTCACGAGGGTATGCTGCGTTAAGTGGACCAGCAGGTAGCCGAGGAGCACGACCGCGGCTGCGGATTCACCGCCGCGGGCAATGGCTTCGGGAAAAATGTCGGTGATGGTGACGGCCATCATGAACCCCGCGGACACGGCGATCATGGTATCGATCGCCACGACACTCCACTGCCGTCGCCATGTGACCGCTACAGCCCCGGCCAGGTTGGCCGCGGCGGCGATAATGACATACGGAAGGCCGTCAGGCATCAACCCGGGGTCAGGGACAGACGCTCGGCGGCAGCCGCGACTGCTTCTCCGAGGTCGGGCGCGGGCGGGTAATCCTCCGCTTTGAACTTCCAGCTCCGCGTCCGGACGCGCTTCTGCTCCTCGAGTCCCTTCCCCTCCAGGATGTACAGCCAGCGATCCGTGCGCGAATACACGAAGAGCTCCAGATAGCCGTTGAGGGTGAGCTGATCTTCGGTGGTATACACGGAGAACTCCACGCCCCCATTCGTCGCGAGTGGCACCTTCAATCGGGCAATCGCCTCGCGCACGTCGGGGAGCGCCAGGTTGTCACCCTTCCACTTGCGGTGCGATCGAATGTCATCCACAGCGACATCCACCGCGGGAGGCAGGTGCTCCGTCAGTGTATGGAAGACGTCCACGACCCGTTCCGCATTGAGCACCACGTGCGCGGAGTAGTGCTCCTCTTCCTTGATGAAGGTGAAGCCGTCGGCGCTGCGGCTGAACCGGCTGCACAACGACATCTCCGGACTGCGTCCTCGAAAAAACATGGTGGCGTCTCCTCAGTTCTGACTCACGTCGGCCGCATGGAGCATCTGCCGCGCGAGACCGAGCAATGTATCGCGCGTATTGCGCAAAGGATCCTCCAGCACGCGGTCGAGCAGGGCGATTTGCAGCTCTCGAATTTGCGGGCCGGGGCGGACGCCGAGTGCCTGGAGGTCGTGGCCGTCGATCGCAAGATCGCTGATCTGCACCGGATCACGATACGCAATGCGAATCGCGCGCCGATAAACCGACCGGATCACTGCCCCGGCGGGTGCCCGCGCCCCGCCCTCGCGTGCGGCACTCCAGTCGGCGGCACAGAGTCGCAGGACCGCGGCGAGACGCGTACGACCAACCTGCGCCGCCCACCTTCGAATGTCGCGGTCGGTGGCTGTGCCGGACGCGAGCAGCGTGGCGCCGATGTCCGCACCCGCGGTCCTCGTCTGGTCAACCAGCGCGGCCACCCACGCGGCCTGTGTATTCGGAAATCTCAGCGCTCGGAGCACGTGCTCTGTCGCCTCGCCTGAGCCATCGAGAAAGAGTGCCGCAAGACGCAGAAGACGGCGCGATTCCGCCTGCCGGTTGGCAGGCTGTGCCACACAGTCCATCGCCATGAGCACTCGCTCGCTGACGTCCAATTCCGGAATCAGTGCCGCCATTGCACCGCTCGACTGCCACAGTCGGAAGGCCGAGGCGGGTTGCCGCACCTGGTCCATCGTCTTCTCGATCTCCTGCCGGACGCGCTCGGGCGACAAGCGCGGAAGGCTGGACGCGCTCGCGACGATGGCGTCCCATGTCGCCGGCTCGATCCGGAATCCCAGCCGTGCGGCAAAGCGGATGGCGCGAAGCGCTCGCAGGCGATCCTCACGCATTCGCTCCTTTGGTTCGCCCACGGCGCGCACGATCCCGCGTTGCAGGTCGGCTCTGCCGTCGTAGGGATCGCGCAGCCCTCGATTGGGATGAAAGGCGATGGCGTTGATGGTGAAGTCCCGCCTGGCCAGATCCTCGTCGAGGGAGGCACCGTACTCCACGATGGCGTGGCGTCCGTCCGTGTCGACGTCGCGCCGGAAGGTCGTGACCTCGTGCAGCCGTCCATTCTCGTCAAGAACTCCGACCGTGCCGAACCGGATCCCCACCGGAACGGTACGTCGGAACAGGCGCTGGACGTTCTCAGGCCGCGCCGCCGTGGCCAGGTCCCAGTCGAGCTGAAGGTGTCCCATGAGTGCATCCCGGACGCCACCGCCCACCAGCCACGTTTCGAACCCGTCGCCTTCGAGCGTTTCGGTGATTCGGAGCACGGATTCCGGGACCCGAATGGAGTCGACCGAAGCGAGCTCAGCCATGAGCCGGATACGTGCTGCTTCCGACGCTCATATCGCCAACTGGAATAAGCGTTTCCGCACTATCGTAAACACCTGTTGGGAGGCTATATTGACTGCATGAATCTCGACGTCTTTTTGACGAATTCCATGGCTGATCCCGAGTTCAAGGTCGAAGTCCTGGCGTACGCGTCCGGACGCCGCTCCGATCGTCTGCGCACCCCCAGCTACCTTCCCCCCGTCAAGGTCCTTCGGGTCGTTGCGCAGCTCTTGTCGGAGCATCCCGATCTCATGATCAGAAGCGTGGCGGTCGATGGCGTGTCGGGGTGTTCCGATTTTCGTGGCACCATGAGTGTGGATTGCCTCGACGGGGTTCGTGAGATCGAGTTCGCGTGGGACTGCAAGTGGCGGGCGATGCAGGTTGGGTGGACCGATCATTTTGGCTTCCCCGACCAGATCCGCGCTGCGCGCGAATATGGGCATCGCTGCTTTCGAACCTGGAACGAGCGCGCCTTCCACGCCGTCACGGCCTGACTGCACCGGCGTCCCGACCCTCCCAGGCCGCTCCTGTCCGCTGGTGACGTATCCCGCGGACGCTCGTGCGGGACAGGGCTATCCGCAGAGGACGCTGCCGCCGTTCACATTCAGGATTTCGCCGGTGATATGGCGAGCCTGCTCCGAGCAGAGAAAGACGATCGGCGCCGCGATGTCCCGGGCTGATGCTACTCGGCCCAGCGGAATCATTGCCGCGATGCGCTCCTTCCCGCCAGCAGCATAGGGCTTCTCCGCCATTTCCGTATCCACCCAACCCGGCGCGACAGAGTTGACCGTGATGTCGCGCGGTGCCAGCTCGACGGCAAGCGACTTCACCAACGAGATAATCGCGCCCTTTGATGCCGCGTAGTCGAGGTGAAAAGCCTCGCCACGCTGTCCGGCCGTGCTCGACACCAGCACAATGCGTCCGCCATCGCCGAGTGCCGTCACAACCGCTCGGCACGTGTAGAAAATCGAATCGAGATTTTCAGTGATGGTGCGATGCCAGCGATCGGCATTCATGTCGGCCAGCGGTGTGTCCTCCGACGGCCAGATCCCTGCGTTGCCGACGAAGATGTCGAGGCCGCCAAACTCGCGCACCGTGCGCTCCACCAGCTGCTCGGCGCCCTCGGGTGTCGAGATATCCGCCGCCTGGGCGAATCCCCGCGTTCCGCGGTCAGTGATCTGTCGCACGACATCCCCCGCGGCATCCGCACGCGTCCGATACCCAATGCCGACATCCGCACCGCACTCAGCCAACATGAGCGCGGTCGCCGCTCCGATGCCGCGCGAGCCTCCCGTCACCAGTGCGCGCTTCCCGCGAAGTGAGATCATGTGAGCAGCTCCTCGATGCGGTCACAGATTGCGTGCTGGATGCAGAGGTGGAGCTCCTGCGCACGATCCGTCCGGTCGGTGGGCACGACGACGGCATGATCCACGAGCGCGCGCAGCGGTCCGCCATCGCCCGCCGTGAACGCCAATGTGCGCACACCGCCCTGTCTGGCCGCTTCGGCCGCGCGCAGCACATTGGGTGATTTGCCGCTGGTCGAATGGATGACGAGCAGATCCCCGGGACGTCCGAGCGCTTCCACCTGCCGCGCAAAGATCTGGTCGAAGCCGAAATCGTTGCCCGCCGCCGTGAGCAGCGATGTATCCGTCGTGAGCGCGATCGCGCGCTGTGCCGAGCGGGTGCGGCGATAGCGCACGACATACTCGGTGGCGAGATGCTGGGCATCTGCTGCGCTGCCGCCGTTCCCGCAGAAGAGGAGCGTGCCGCCCGAGGCAAGCGTCGTCCGCACCATCTCGTAGGCGATGGCGATCTCCGACTCCAGCCGATCCGCGGCCAGCGTCGCAATGCGCGCAAGATCGCGCAGACTTTCCGTGAAGGCAGCGGTCATGTCATCTCGTCATCCTGCGAAGTACGGCTGCCATAACCTAAGCTAATTCCGGCGCAGCACGAGTTGGCGCAGCCGATCGAGAAATCCCGGGGCGGTCGGAATGGCCGCGACGGGAAGTGTCGGCTGTCCGGCAAGCAGTCGCCCGGGGTTGCCCGTTGTCATCAGGTGGGCCTGCTCCCCGGCCCCCATCTCCTCGAGCCACGTGTACACACCACGCAGCGAGCGCGTGTCGCCGTGATTATCGCTCGCCAGGCAATCAACAAGCCCTTCCTCGAGCATCGCGCGCCCGAGCTTCGCCATCGATCCACCTGACAGCAGCACGGCAGCGTCCGTCTGAATCACGGCGCCGTTGTTACGCCACTCTCTCACCTGCTCGACGCTGCATCCCCAATAGCGCTCGGGGTGCGCGAGCACCGGGATGACGCCCGACATCCGCAACCGAGCGATCTCGCCACCGGACTGCGCCGGCACGCCATTGCGGGGAAACTCGACGAGGACCGCCGTTGAACCGCCAAGACCGAGATGCTTCGCGCGGAGATCAATGCCGGGCACGTCGAGCATGATCTCGAATCCCAGCTTGAGCTCCATCTGCGTCGGCGCCCGTGCACGGAGCGACTCGAGAATTCCGAGGTACTCGTCGTACGGCGCCTGGTGGGCATTTGACGCGTTCAGGTG
>JBKJRV010000055.1:0-2705 GCA_046593115.1 Gemmatimonadaceae bacterium | reverse complement strand
CGGTGCGCCGCCTCTGTCCACATTCGGTTTCTCTACTGTGTGAATGCTCTCAGGAGGAGCGCTATGAAGCAGCTCAAGACAGTTCGCTCGCTCGCACTGGCTGGTGCAGCGATCGCTTTCGCCGCCGCGCCGGCTTTCGCGCAGGATGACACTCGTCCGACCGTTGCGATTCTCTATTTCGAGAATTCCACCTTTGGAAAAAACAACGCGGACTACCAGCCGCTGAGCAAGGGGATCGCGGATCTGCTGATCACCTCGATGGCGAACAATCCGAAGTTTCGCGTGGTCGAGCGCGATGAGCTTCAGGCGATCATGCAGGAGCAGAACCTCGCCAAGGCCGATGGCGTCGTCGATCTGAAGACCGCTGTGAAGCTGGGCAAGCTGCTCAATGCCCACCACCTGATCACCGGTGGATTCATCAGCGATCCCAAGGGCAACATGTCCCTCACCGCTCGCACGATCGACGTGGAGACCAGCCGGATTGAAGCGACGGAGCGCGTGAACGGCAAGCAGGAAGACATCATGGCGCTCATCGACATCATGGCGGAGAAGCTGAACTCCGGCCTGAAGCTGAAGGCCATTCAACTCCGTGTCGGCGATGCAGCTCCCATCGAGGGTCAGATCAAGGGCACCACGACGCTCGAGACCAGGCCGGCGACAGTGGAGAGCAAGATGGAGAACAAGGTCGAAAAGTCGGAGCGCAAGCTCGACTTCAAGGCCGCGATGCTCTATTCAAAGGCGCTGAACCAGATGGACAGCGGCAACCGGAAGCAGGCGGAAGAAAGCTTCAAGGCGGTGCTGGCCAAGTTCCCTGAGTTCGGTCCAGCGAAGAAGCAGCTCTCGAAACTGCAGACCGCGTCCGGCGAGTAGTTGGAGGCAATGCTTCTGTAGTGCCGCCGGCGGTCGCGTTGCAGCGGCCGCCGGCGTATTGTTTGAGGCTCGCCCCGAGCCCCAACCCAGGTAAACCGTCTGTGAGTCTGGCCACCCGCTCGAACACTCTGCTTATGGCTGCTGCATGAAGCCGTTGCTGATCGTGAGCATCGGCCGTGCGATGGGTAGTGCCCCCCTCGGTCGACGGGGGGACGATATCGAGGTTCGCCGTGTCCCCGCGTTTCCCGCTCCGGGGACGCTCGATGCCGAGCGCGCGACGCTCGTCCTCCTCGACCAGCAGATGCTCCAGAGCCTGGGCGAGGATTACGCACGCATCGCCGAGGCGGCAAAGGTCGCCGCGATTATGGGAGTCGGCGAGCCAGGTGAGGAGGAGCCCCCACCCGCGCTTGCTCATCACATGGTGAGCTACGTCCCCGCCGGCGCGCCCCCCGCGTTGTTTCTCACGTTGCTTCGCGGGGCATTTCGGCACGCCGCCGCGCTCCTCGGGGAACGCACCGCGAAGGTCTGTGAGCGCCAGCGTCACCACGAGTTGACCGAGCTCTCCAGGATCGGTGTCGCGCTCTCCACCGAGCGGAATCTGCTGACACTGCTCGAGATGATTCTGTCGCAGGCGCGCCGCATCGCGAACAGCGATGCGGGATCTCTGTACCTGGTGGAACGCGACGAACAGGACATGCCGAAGTCGCTTCGAATCAAGATCGCACAGAACTTCTCGTTGCCGAATCTGCCGCTCGTTGAATTCAGCGTGCCTATTGATAGCACCAGTCTCTCCGGGTACGCCGCGGCCACCGGAGAGGCACTGATGATCGCCGACGTCTACCTGCTCCCGGAGGACGTGTCCTACAAACAGAACCGCAGTTTTGACGAGAAGTTCGGCTACCGTACCAAATCGATGCTGGTCATTCCAATGCGGTCGCATCGCGACGAGGTCGTCGGGGTGCTGCAGCTGGTGAACCGGAAGCGGGCGCCGGATGTCGTGCTCTCCAGTCCCGAAGTCACCGAGCGCGAGGTGATCTCCTTCGATCAGACCACGGTCGAGATCATCGGCGCTCTGGCCTCGCAGGCGGCGGTGTCCATCGAAAACAGCATGCTGTATGAGGACATTGAAAAACTGTTCGAGGGCTTCGTCACGGCGTCCGTGACCGCGATCGAGTCACGAGATCCGACAACGTTTGGACACTCGGGTCGCGTCGCGAAGCTGTCGGTGGGCCTGGCCCAGGCCATCGATCGCGGCGGAGAGGGGCCATATCGCGACGTGCGATTCTCGCGTGAGCAGTTGAAAGAGCTTCGCTACGCTGGCCTGCTGCACGATTTCGGAAAGGTTGGCGTTCGCGAACAGGTGCTGGTGAAGCAGAAGAAGCTCTACCCGTACGACCTGGAATCGATCAAGCACCGCTTTGCGTATCTGAAACAGAACGTGGAGCTGCAGTTCGAACGGACACGGTCGAACTTCCTGCTGGAACACGGTCGCGAGAAATACGCCGAGATCGAGTTCGAGCTCGAGCGGCAGCGCGGGGAGCGTCGCGAAGAGCTCGAGCATTTCATGAGCACGATCATCGCCGCCAACGAGCCGACCATCCTCGCCGAGGCAAGCTCGCAGGAGCTGAGGCTGCTTGCGCAGCAGACCTGGGTGGATCTCGATGGCGCCGAGCGCCCGCTGCTGAGCCCGGACGAGCTGCGATTCCTGCAGATTCCGCGCGGGAATCTGGACGACCGCGAGCGACGCGAGATCGAATCCCACGTGTCGCACACCTTTCGCTTTCTACAACAGATTCCATGGACGCGTGATCTCCGCGGCATCCCCGATATTGCGT
>JBKJRV010000251.1:0-4139 GCA_046593115.1 Gemmatimonadaceae bacterium | reverse complement strand
GAACGCTGCACGCCGGTACGATCGCTGGGCGGGAGATCGTTGCGATGGCAGGCCGCTTTCATCTCTACGAAGGTCATCCACCGGCACTTGCCGGCTTCCCGGTCCGCGTGCTGCACGCCCTGGGTGCGCAGCGGTTGCTCGTCACGAACGCGAGTGGCGGGGTGCGTCGTACGCTCCAGGCGGGCGATCTCATGATCATTGCGGACCTGATCAATCTGATGTGGCAGAATCCGCTCGCTGGACCGCTGGAGCCGGGTGACCTGCGATTCCCTGACATGTCGGCGCCGTTTGATCCAGGACTGCGTGAGCTGTTGCGCCAGGCAATGCTGAAGTCGGGTATGTCGGTGATCGAAGGGGTCTATGCCGGTCTCCCGGGGCCTGCCTACGAGACGCCCGCGGAGGTGCGCATGATGGAGCGCCTTGGTGCCGACGCAGTGGGTATGTCGACCGTTCCGGAGGTCATCGTCGCCCGCGCTCTGAGAATGGACGTGGCCGGTATCAGCCTGATCACCAATCTTGCGTGCGGGCTCTCACTCACACCGCTCTCGCATAAGGAAGTTCTCGAGACCGGCGAGCGCGTGGAGAAGAAGTTTCGTGAGGTAGTCAGAGAGTTCATTACCCAACTCTGACCGTTCCGCCGCACTTTTATCCGGAAAGCGAGCACATCGCCGCAGAGCGGTCATGCCCAGTGATTGAGCGGACCGTGACCTGAACCCAGCCCGGGTGCGGTTGCAATGGCGCGGTGGACGTAGTCGAGGGCGATCGCGATGGCTTCGCGTAGCTCGAGACCGAGTGCGAGGTGAGCCGTGACCGCCGAGGAGAGCGTGCACCCGGTGCCGTGCGTGCTCCGTGTTTCGATGCGCGGGTGGCGGTAATGATGCAGCTCGCCGTCGAACAACACATCCACGAGGTCATTCGCGGCCAGATGCCCGCCTTTCACAAGGGCCGCGGATGCACCAAGATCCTGCACGAGCTTCCGCGCCGCATACTCCATCTCGGTCACGTCGCGAACCTTGGCGCCGATGAGAATCCCGGCTTCAAACAAGTTCGGTGTCACGCAGGCGGCGAGAGGAAGCAGTTCCGAGCGTATTGCCGCCACGGCGTCCTCATTCAGCAGCGGATCTCCCGACGTCGCGACCATTACTGGATCGAGCACGTAGGGAGTCAGCGCATGCCGTTGTAGTGCAGCCGCCACTTCGTGCACGACGCCGACGTGTGCCAGCATGCCGGATTTGACGGCCGCCGGCCGCAGATCACTAGCAACGGCGTCGAGCTGCGACCGGATGAGCGACAGGTCAACCGCCGTCCAACCGGTCACTCCCAGCGTGTTCTGTGCGGTGACCGCCGTGATCACCGAGGTGCCGAACACGCCGAACCGATGAAACGTCTTGAGGTCGGCCTGGATGCCCGCGCCGCCCCCGGAATCAGAGCCGGCGATGGTGAGGGCAATGGGTGCAGTCGTAACGAACCCCTCTACCGCCGCCGATGCCCGCCCGGGCTAGTTTCCCTGCCTGGGGGTGGGCGACGGCGGTTGCGCCGCGAGCCGCGCCTTGAACGTCTGGAAATTCGGCGAGTTCGACGTCAGACCCTGCAGAATGAGCGGATCATACTGCGCAATGATCTTCTTGGTCTGCTCGATACGATCTTCCTCGAGCGGGTGCGTACGGAACCACGCATCCACGCCGGCCGGACGCGACCGGCGCTCCTCGAGCAGCTTCGCGAACATCTCGGGAATGCCATTGGGATTGATACCGGCACGAATGACGTTCTTCACGCCTTCAACATCGGCTTCCGTCTCATCGTCGCGGCTGAACTTCGCGAACAGTGCGCCGCCGCCCACCTGGATGGCCGCGCCGACTGCCTGGTTGTTGCAGACCTTGGTGAGGACGCAGGCAAGCGTGACACCGATATTGGCCTTTTGCGCTTGCTCCATCTGCTTTACCGAGTGCCGTCTGACGACGTGACCGATTTCGTGGCCGAGCACACCGGCGAGCTGGTCCAGCTTATCCACGCGCTCGATCAGGCCACGGTTGATGTAGATGAATCCGCCGGGCACCGCGAAGGCGTTGACTTCCTTGCTGTCCACAATGTAGAACTGCCACTCCAGCTGCCGATCGTCGGCAAGCTTCGAGATCGAGTCGCCGAGTACATTGATATACCGGTGGAGCTCGGGGTCGCTGATGATCGGAAGCTGGGCGTTGATCTGTTGCGAATACTGCTGTCCCATCTCGACTTCCTGTTGCGTCGAGACGCCGCAGGCCGCTACGGAGATGCCGAGTACCGCAGTCAGTACGAGCCGTTTCATTCGATCTCCTACTCTAAAGTGTCCGCCCTGATGAGGGGCAAGTCCCATTCCATGTTTAATACCCCGTAATCGCGTGAAGCTCCTTACCTTAGCGCGCGACCTGAGACGGCGGCGGGCTCGCGAGCGTCAGGGACTTTTTGTGGTCGAAGGCGTCCGGGCCGTGGAAGAGTTGCTCCGGTCGCCGCTCCGCATCGAGGGAGCCCTGGTGGGTCCGCAGCTCGCGGGCGCACAGCGAGGCCTGGCGCTGATCGAGACCCTGGCGTCTTCCCGAGCGCAGGTGACCGAAGTCTCGGAACGCGATTTCAGCAGCGCTTCGGAGACAGAGTCGCCACAGGGCGTCCTGGCTGTCGCCGAAATACCGGGGTTTTCGCTCGAAGCGCTCGATGTGGGTGAGCGGATGCGATTGCTCGTGCTCGACGGCGTGCAGGATCCCGGAAACGCCGGCACCATCCTGCGTACGGCTGCCGCACTCGGCGTTGCCGCCACGTTGGCGCTGCCCGGCACGGTGGATCTCTGGAACGCGAAGGTGGTGCGCAGCGCCATGGGAGCGCAGTTTCATCACCCTGCCTTTGCGGTTGGCTGGGAGGCCCTGGATGCGTTCGGCTCCCGGCATCGCCTGGAATTCTGGGGTGCGGACGCGCAAGGCGACGCGCTTGGCCGGACGCCAGTTGTGCCGGATCGCCTCGCGCTCATTGTGGGGAATGAGGGCGCCGGACTCACGATCGAAGCCCGCGCACGGACGGGCCGACTGATCTCACTGCCAATGAGCAGCATGGTGGAATCCATCAACGTCGCAGTAGCGACAGGTATCCTTCTGTACGAACTTCGGGCGTGACTCTGCCTCCCCAATTCCTGACCGATCCTGCGCTCGTCATTGTCGCGTTCGTCGTCGGCGCGTGCGTGGGCTCCTTTCTCAACGTCTGCATCTCCCGCTGGCCGGCCGAGCTCTCGGTGGTGCGCCCGCGCTCGCGGTGCCCAACCTGCAACACGCCAATCGCGTGGTACGACAACATCCCGCTCCTGAGCTGGGTCGTGCTGCGCGGAAAATGTCGCGGATGCAAGGAGCCTATCTCCGCGCAGTACCCCGCGGTCGAGCTCATGGTCGGCATCGTCTGGGCGGCGTCGTTCGCCGCGTTCGAGCATCCGTTCACGGCACTGCGCGTTGCGGTGTTCGCCACCGTCATGCTGGGCATCTCCGTCACCGATCTGAAGCACTACCTCATTCCGGATGGCTTCACCGTCTTCGGGCTCGTGTGGTGCCTCGCTGCGGTGATGATCGGCTTAATGATCGGCGTGGTGGAGCCGTTTGCGGGACCCTACGACGCGATGATCGGTGCCTGCGTCGGCGCCGGTGCCATTGCGATCGCCGGGTGGCTCGGCGAGCTCGCGTTCGGCAAGGAGGCCATGGGCTTCGGCGATGTTACACTGATGGCGGTCGTGGGTGCCGCGCTCGGGCCTGGTCGCACGCTATTGACCATCTTTATTGGGGCGCTGCTCGCCGCAACCACTTTCCTGCTGGTGGTGTATCCTGTGAGCTGGCTGCGGGCACGTCGTCGAGGTGAGGAAATGGCGCCGCCGCTCGTACCGTTCGGAGTATTCCTCGCGCCCGCGGCGCTCGTGACCCTGCTCTGGGGACACGCGATCGTCGCCTGGTACCTGCACACGGTGGTGGGATTGTGAGTTTCGAAGACCTCATGCAGGGCAGAAGTGCCGGAATGGCCGGCTTCACGCGCGATCTCACGCAGGCCGCTCGCGAAGGCGATCTCGACCCCGTGCGCTGCCGCAGCGCAGAGATCGACCGCGTGATCGACATCCTGCTGCGCCACGGGAAGAA
>JBKJRV010000411.1:0-3836 GCA_046593115.1 Gemmatimonadaceae bacterium | reverse complement strand
GGTTCGGTGGCCGTTTCGCAGCCCGCAATGAGAAGGCCCAGCGCGGCCACAAGGAAAGGGGTCGCATTCCGGGGGCGGACTCGTGCGGGAGTGACCAGGACGTTGGGCATGTGTTCTCCGGATAGCGGACACAACGGTGCTTGCCGGCGTTCGCGCGGCAGCGAATATTGGGCTGGCTCCAGCTCGTTCTCCGCTGGCCCCTTCTTCAAGTCGCGCGAGATACCGATTCGTGACTGCACTCCGGACTGCGCATCGCCTTGCCGAATCCCTGCTGACGCCATCCGATCCGGGTGCGGAAGCGCTGGAGACTTGCCGCGCGGGCGTTCGTTTGATGGCGCTTCGTACGCTGGGCGACGCGGATCTCGCTGAGGAAGTCGCTCAGGAGTCGATAACGCGCGTCTTTACCGCGTTCAGGTCCGGCGAGCAAAGGATCGAGCACCTCGGAGCGTTTGTACACGGGATTGCACGCCATGTCATTGCCGACGCCCTGCGCGCGCAAAAGCGTCTGGATGGACCGGAGATCATCGACTTCACCCCTTCGCCGGCTCCCGATCCACTTGCGGCACTTATCTCCACTGAAGAGCGGAGTTTCCTCCGCTCGGCCCTGTCGCAACTATCCCGTCCAGACCGCAGGATGCTTCGGCTGAGTTTTCTGGATGGGCTGACGCCGGCTGAAGTCGGAAGGCGCATGGGAGAGCCGTCGCTACGCATTCGAAAACGGAAGTCGCGAGCGCTGGAGCGGCTGCGCAGAATCTTCCTGAACGGCAGTGGTCACGATGAGGGCTCCGCGTCGACATCAGAGGGAAGTCCGGAGGACGACACCCTCGAATCACGGAGAAAGTTGTGAGCGAGCTCGCTTGCGAGACCGTAGCGGAGCGTGGGCTGCTGGAATGCTATGTCGCGGGGACGCTGCAGGATGAGGACGCACGCGCTCTCGAGAAACACTTCCTCCAGTGCCGGCGATGCCAGGCAGACATCAAGGTAATCGCTGGAGTGCGTGAGGAGCTTCAGGCGCCGGTCGCGTCCCGCCTGACGCGCGGACGATGGACGGGGCTGACAGCTGCGGCACTCGCGGCGGCCGTCGTTGCAGTGATGGTGTTCCCGCGCCATGCGGCCCGCGAACCTCTCACCCGTTTGGGAGCAATGGGCGAGCCTCCCATCTATCTCGGCGTTCCGGTTCGCAACGAGATCACTCACATCGCCTTCGACAGCGCAATGCGCGTCTATGAAAGGAGAGACTACCGCCAGGCAGCGGAGCTTCTGACGCGAGTCCGCGGCAGCGATTCTGTTCCCGCACTGTTCTTTCGCGCGTCGAGTTTGCTCCTGCTGGGCAAGGCTAGGCAAGCGTCGGCCGAATACGCACGCGTGATCGCCGCTGGGCACTCCCCATATGTGGCCGAAGCCCGCTTTTATCGCGCGAAGGCGCTGCTGCTCGAAGGCCAGGGCGCCGAGGCACTCGTCGAACTGCACTCTATACATGGAGACGACGAAATCGCGGTGCGCGCGCGACTGCTCGGCGACAGCGTGCGAGGCCTGGAACGTTAGGTCTCGCGCTCGGCCTGGTGTTGGCGGGCGCCATCGCGATGCCGCCCGCCGATTCGGCTCGACAGCAGTTTCTCTTCGCGCTGGATCGGGAAGCCGAGCTGGACCTCGACAGCGCGCTTACGCTTCTGTCGTCCGCAAAGCGCATCGATCCGGAATACTACGCGGCGCATGAGCGCTACATCCAGATCATGCGCGGCCTGGGGCGGCGCGCCGAGCTGGCGCGGGAGTATCCCCTGCCGGGCGCGGATGCGCTGCGCTCCTGCCTGACGCATCTCGCACGGGTGCCCTCGTTGTACGGCGCCCTGATCGCCCCGGACGTCCTGAACGCGCGACGCCGGTTCGGCAGTCACTCCTGTTTCGACGCGGTGCTCCTTGGCACGGCCGCTTACCATGCGACAGCCGATCGGGCTCGGTCCATGGAACTGGACTACGCATCACACGCATCCGCATGGGCGCCGCTGGTAGCACGGCACTGGATCATGCATGCCTCCGCACTCCGCGCGCTGGGCCGCGACTCGGCCGCGGCCGAGGTGTTGAATGCGGGCCTCGCTGCCGCGACCCACCCTTTGCTTCGTCTCCCGCTCCATTTCGAGTTGATTGCCCTGCGGGAAGCGAGAGGCGACACGGCGCTCGGCCGCGCGATGCGCGCCGAGTTGCGACAAGCCATCTCGCGCGATCGAAGGGCTGGAATAGAGTACCTGTATCTCGAGCTGTTGGACGCTGTCCCGCCACCAGGTGAGCGACCCGGGCCATCCGCCGAGCGATGGCGCCGACGCCTCGAACTGGCGCGTATCCATAATGCATGGTCGAAGCGCTATCAGCTGTATGTGGGTCGTGGAAGCATTGCGCTCGACACGGGATCGGCCAAACTCGCCATCGCGTTCTTCGACAGCGCCATGGCGGTGGTGCCGGCGGCCCGCACGCCCGAAATCCTTCCGCATCTCCTGTGGCGCCGCGGCAGAGCGTACTCCAAGGCTGGGAGGCTTGATGCCGCGGAGCGCGATCTCCTTCGCGGCCTGGAGATGATTGAGGGACAGCACGAGGCATATCTCACGGCGGAGCTGCATCACAATCTCGCGCATGTGTACGAGGCCGCGGGACGGTGGACCGATGCAATTCACGAAGCCGATCGTTACACCCAGAGCGCGGAGCCGATACGCACCGATCCCATGCGCATGATGAGTCGCCGCGACGGCGGCTTGATCCGATGGAAAGCCGGGCTGCACGCGTCCGCCCGCCGATCGTTCGAGGCGATGGTCGAGGTGATCGAGGAACGACGGTCGAACTACTTTTACGCAGGAGAATACTTCGAGCGGATCGGACAGCTTCAGCGCGCCGCGAACTACTACCGGCTTGGCGCCGCGTTCGATGTGGGGGAGCGCTCACTCAACCTCGCGGGTCTCACCCGCGCGTACGAGTGGCAGGGCTTGCGCGACAGCGCTCGACTCGCGGCGGCGCGACATGATTCGGTAATCCAGACGCCGACCGAGATCCCGCTGCTCCCAGGCGTGCTCGCACGGGCGGGATATGTCGATGCGGGCCTCGCGCTAGCGCGGGAGTGGCTCAGTGCGCAGGTCAACGGCGGCAACATCGCGGGAGCAACGAGCATGTCGCTTGAAACAGCGCGCATTCTACTGGAGGCGCATCGACCGCGGGAATCACTGGCGGAAGCCCGTCGTTCCCGATCACTCGCAACGTCGATGCAGTTCACCGAGGAGCATATGGAGGCCCTGAGGCTGGAGGGCCTCTCTCAGGCCGCAATCGGAAACCGCGCGGACGCGCTCCAGGCACTCACGCGCGCCGTCCGGCTTGTCCGCGATCATCCCGCCAGCCGTGCTGCCATCGCAAGCCATGTCGCGCTCGGAGATGTGCTCGCGGCGTCAGGAAAGTGGAACGAAGCCCTCGCCGCATACGCTGTCGCGGGAGCGACAACTGATGCGGTGTCCGGCGAATTCGAGGAGGCCATCCAGCGCGCGCAGTTCCGTGACGTTCATCTCGCCCCGTACGACGGCGCACTGCGGGTGCTGCTGGCGCGTTCCCCGTCAACGGCTGGGCGCGACCTGCTGCTCGGGTGGTCCGCACGCCGTAAATCGTCCGCGGTTGGCCTGACGCCCGAGGTGTCGACACTGGGCGCCGGGGCGGCGATGCGTCGGGCACTGTCGAAGCGTCAGGCGCTGCTCGACTACGTGCTGCTCGACGGGGCGATGTGGATCATCGTCGTGCGACGCGACAGCGCCAATGTCCTCCGGCTTCTCATGAGCGCCGATTCAGCCGCTGTCCTCATATCCCGG
>JBKJRV010000079.1:0-6361 GCA_046593115.1 Gemmatimonadaceae bacterium | reverse complement strand
TGCGTGCCCAGGCGGTTCGCTTTCGCGGCGGCGATCATCGCGGCGGCAACCCGCCCGGCTTCGATCGGCTTGTAGCGGACAGGCATGAGGAAGCCGAACCGCTTGGCCAGCTCTTCTCCCAGGCGAAGCTCCTGGCGGTCGCCGAGCAGCTGCGACGGCCGCACGATGGTGACACTGCGATAGCCGAGGGTACGAAGCCCGGCTTCCATCTCTCCCTTCACACGGGTGTAGAGCACCCTCGCATTCGGATCGGCGCCCAGTGAGCTGACCACCACGAAGTGCTCGGCACCGCGACTCAGCGCCCACCGCGCGACGGCGAGCGGGTATCCGAAATCGACCCGTCGAAAGTTGTCGGGTGAACCCGCTCGCTTGATGGTGGTGCCGAGCGCGCAGTATACGTGCGCTGCGCGAACCGCATCGGGTAGTGCATTGAGGTGGTCGAAGTCCACGATGTGCTGCTCGACTTTCGGCGGCGCCGCGTGGGTGAGCGGGCGTCTCACCAGGACGACAACTCGAGAATAGAAGGGGTCTGCATCCAGGAGCCGGAGGCAGTGCCCACCGACCAGACCCGTCGCGCCGACAAGCAGCGCGCTGCGCGGGATGCCGCTGGCCGGGATCTGTTCGCCGGCCGCGGCGGATGAATTCACCGGGGATGCTTCTCGTCCGTCCTGGTGACTGGCAATCTGGGATCGGTACGAGTCATTGCATTCGCCTTGCCGCGCCGATAGCTCGCGAACGCCAGCACGAGAAAGACAATCCCGAATATGAGGTAAGTGGAGTTGATCCGCTCTCCCGTCGTGCGGTCAAAGAGCGCGAGCAAGCTGAATACGATTCCCGCAAATACAAACAGCAGCGGGGCCAGGAGACTGCGTGTCATGATCACTCCCTGAAGAGTCGAGCGAACTTTTCGGAGATTACCACTGACGCATGAGCGCGTCTACCCTCGCACGTCGTGAGACAGCATGTCCTTGAACATCTCGAGCGACAGGTCCACGATCGCGGGCAGGGCAAAGACCTGCGCAAACGCGGTCGCTACCAGGCCAGCCACATCATCGACCGTCACGATAATCCCACCGGTCTCGCGAGCGATCGAGGTCATCGCGACGCCCTCGATGCCGCAAGGCACCATCAGCTCGAAGAACGACAGATCGGTCGTGACATTGAGGGCAAACCCGTGCCAGGTGACCCAATCGCGCGCGTGCACCCCAATGGACGCGAGCTTCCGCGACGGGTGTAGAGGAGCGCCAACCGGTCCGCGTGTCCAGACACCAGTGAACCCCTCGTTACGCTCGCCCCCGATGCCCAACTCTGCGAGCGACCGAATGAGCACTTCCTCCACCTGTCGCAGATACCAGTGCAGGTCCTGCCGATGTCGTTTCAGATCAACGATGGGATAGCCGACAAGCTGGCCGGGCCCGTGAAAGGTGACATCGCCCCCGCGCTCGACATCGAACAGCTCGACGCCACGGGCAGCCAGCAGCTCGCGCGTGGCCAGGAGATTCTGACCCTTCGTTGTGCGCCCTGTGGTAATGACGGGCGGATGTTCCACCAGCAGCAGCACGTCGTCGGCGAGTACACCGCTAATGCGCGCGCGGGCGGCGGCGCGCTGGAGCTCGAGCGCATCGCCGTACGGCATCAGGCCGAGCCGCAGCACGAGGAGTCGGCGTGCGGTCTCTGCGCCGGTCTCCATGCTCACGCGTGCAGGGTCTTCCCCATCGAATCGAGGCACGCCTCGGCACCCCCCTCCGCCAGCGTGGGATGGGCATGAAGGGCGAGGTCGATCTCTTCCACGGTGAACTCGTTCTCACGGGCAACGACAATCTCGTGGAGCAATTCGGTGGCATGCGCCCCGATGATATGGGCGCCAAGGATCTCACCATATTTTGTATCGCGGATGATTTTCACGAACCCCTCGGTCTCTCCCGACGTCCGGGCGCGGCCATTGTTCGAGAACAGGAAGCGACCGACCTTGTAGTCGAGCTTTCGCTCCTTGCATTGCTGCTCGGTGAGTCCAACGGACGCGACTTCCGGGTGGCAGTACGTCGCGTTGGGAATGTTCGCGTAGTTGACGAGGTGCACGTGTTTCTCCCCTGCCAGCAACTCGGCCAGCACCACGCCTTCACGTGAGCCCTTGTGTGCGAGCATCGGCGGCCCGGCGACATCGCCAATGGCATAGATGCCCTTGGCGGTCGTCTCCATGCGGTCGTTGATCTTGATGAAGCCGCGCTCGGTGAGCTGCACCCCGTGCTTCTCAATGCCCAGCCCATCGGTGACTGGTGCGCGACCCGCAGCGACGAGCACGACCTCGACTTCGAGTTCGTTCTTCTTGCCGCCAGCCTCGACGGTCATCTTCACCGAGTTCTTCCCCGCCTTGACGTTGCCGATTTTCGCACCGGTAACAATATCGATCTTCCTCTTTCTGAAACTCTTCTCCAGTTCCTTCGAGACGTCGGCGTCCTCGAGTGGGAGGACGAGCGGAGCGACTTCGAGGAGCGTTACCTGCGAGCCGAACGCATTGAAGACGTCGGCAAACTCGCACCCGACGGCGCCCGCTCCGACGATCGCCATGGTCTTAGGAGCCCGCTCGAGGAACAGCGCTTCGTCGGATGAAATGATCGAGGTCTTGTTGAGCTCGAGTCCGGCCTGGGGCAGGCCTTTCACCCGCGACCCGGTGGAGATGACCACCGCCTTCTTCGCGTCGTGTTTCTCTTCCTTGCCGCCGTCGAGCTTTACTGAAACCGACATGCCTCCGGCGAGCGTGGCGTTGCCCTTGATGTAGGTGATCTTGTTCTTCTTGAAGAGGAACTCGACACCCTTGACGTTCTGGTCGCTGACCGCGCGCGAGCGCTTCATGGCGGGACCAAAATCGTATGTGACGTCGCCAACAGTGACTCCGAATTCCGCCGCATGGCGCACCTTGTTCGCGACGGCTGCCGCTTCGAGGAGCGCCTTGGCCGGAATGCATCCCCATGCGACGCAGGTCCCGCCCGCCTTGTCCCGCTCGATCACCGCGGTGGAGAGTCCAAGCTGCGCGCAGCGGATGGCGCCCACGTAGCCTGCGGGACCGCCGCCAATGAAGATCACGTCGAAGGTAGCCATCGTCCTGAAGTAGAGGTTAGAACACCAGCATGAGCGGATTCTCGATCATTCGCCGCAGGGTCTGCAGGAATTTCGCGCCGGTTGCGCCATCGATCACCCGGTGGTCGCAGCTCATCGTGACGCGCATCCGCTTCCCCATTCGCAGCTCACCGTTCACGACCACTGGCTTTTCGACGACTGCGCCAACGGCAAGAATCCCGGCTTCCGGGGGATTGATGATCGCGGTGAACTCGTCGATCCCGAACATGCCGAGATTGGAAACGGAGAACGTGGAGCCCGTGTACTGATCCGGCTTGAGCTTTCGATCGCGCGCACGTTTGGCGAGATCCCGGGCTTCCGCCGCGATCTCGCGCATGGGCTTCCGGTCGGCGTCGAAGATCACCGGCGTGATGAGCCCGTCGGGGATGGCGACCGCCATGCCCAGGTGGACGCGATTGAAGTAGCGAATGCGGTCGCCCATCCAGTGGGCATTGCACTCGGGATGCTGCGCGAGGGCGGTTGCAACGGCCTTTAGCATGATGTCGTTGAACGACGCCTTGTACTCATCGCCGAGCTCCGCCATCGCCGTGCGCATTTCTGCCACGCGGTCGACGTCGATGTCGGTTGTGAGATAGAACGTCGGCACCGGGCCGATGGATTCCGCGAGGCGCTTCGCGATGGCCTTTCGCATGGGTGACAGCGCGACATCTTCGAAATCCGCCTCTGACGCCGCGCGCGCCGGTACCACGCGTGCCGTGGCGGCGGGAGCGTTCGCTGAAGGAGCGTCGGCTGCCGGACCCTTCGCCGCTGGAGCGTTCGTCGCGGCGGCCTCAATGTCTCGCTTGATGATGCGCCCGTTCGGCCCCGAGCCCTGCATTTGGTTGAGGTCCAGACCCCGATCGCTCGCCAGCCGCCGAGCGAGTGGGGAAGATCGTGGTCGGCCGCCAGTGTCGTCGGCCGATGCTGGCTGATCGGCGTGCTCCGTTTCGGGCTGGCGGCTCTTGTCGGCGACAACGGCGGTCGCCTTCGAGTCCTTCGGCTCGGCATCCGCTGGCGGCGTTGGCGTGGCCGGAGCGTCACCCTGATCCTTGTCGGCGCTTTCCGATGGTGCAGCAGCGCCCTCGGTTACTTCGTCCTGGGCGGGTGCTTCGCTCTGAGCGTTCGCCGGCGCCGACGGCTTCTTTGCGGCGGCCCCTTGCTTGCCCGACGCCGCGGATGCTTGTGCGGCGGGCGCGGCAGCCGCTTGCTTGCCCGCTGGGGGCGCCTGTACGGACGGCGCGGAAGACTTCGCTGGCTGCGTTGGCTTGGCAGTTGGGGCGGGTACCCCACCGGCCGCGCCGCCGGCGAGCGCATCGATATTCTCGTCTGCGGCCGCGATGATGCCGACGAGCTGTCCCACGGGTGCGGTCGCGCCCTCGGCGAGCACGTGCTTTCGCAGCACGCCCTCGCCTCGAGCAACGAGCTCCATGACGGCCTTGTCGGTCTCCACTTCAGCGAGTGTGTCGCCGGTTTTCACCGCGTCACCCTCGTTCTTCACCCATTTGACAAGCCGCCCCTCCTCCATGGTGGGAGAGAGCGCTTCCATCACGATCCTGGTCGCCATCGAGGAGTTCCGGTTAGTGGGCTGCTGTGTACAGCCTGTTGCGTACTGCGAACTGCGTACTGCGTGAGAGGCGGATCGCGTCGCCCCAGCCTATCCCCCAGGTACATCACCTTCGCCCGAGCCTATCCCTCCAGGTACATCACCTTCTTCACGGCCGCGATGGCCTTCGCCGCGTCGGGCTTTGCGAGCTTCTCGAGGTTCTTCGCGTACGGCATGGGGACGTCTTCCTGATGAACGCGGATGACCGGCGCGTCGAGATCATCGAAGCAGTCGCGCTGAATGAAGTCCACCACCTGCGCGCCGACGCCACACATCTCCCAGCCTTCCTCGAGCACAACGGCGCGGTTGGTCTTGCGCACCGACTCGTGGATGGCGGCGACATCCATGGGCCGGATAGTGCGCAGGTCCACCACGTCGCACCGGATATCCTCTTTCGCAAGTTGATCCGCCACCTGCATGGCGACCATCGCCATCTTGCCATACGCGATGATGGAGCAATGGTCTCCCTCGCGTTTCAGCTCGGCCTTGCCAATGGGGACGACATACTCCTCGTCCGGAAGCTCGCCCTTCGTGTTGTAGAGCATCTCGCCTTCGAGCACGATCACCGGGTTGTCATCGCGGATCGCGCTCTTGAGCAGGCCCTTGGCATCGTACGGGGTGGCGGGCGCAACCACCTTGAGCCCGGGGATGTGCGAGAGCCAGCTCTCCCACGCCTGCGAGTGCTGCGCCGACAGTTGCAGCGCCGCGCCGTTGGGCCCGCGGAAGACGATCGGGATATTGAACTGTCCGCCGGACATGTAGAGCATTTTCGCCGCGGCGTTGACCACCTGGTCGAGCGCGAGCAGCGCAAAATTCCACGTCATGAATTCGATGATCGGACGCAGTCCCACCATGGCGGCACCCACACCGACACCCGCGAAGCCGAGCTCCGTGATCGGCGTGTCCACGACGCGCATCTCGCCGAATTCCTGCAGCAGCCCCTTCGACACCTTGTAGGCGCCCTGGTAGACCGCGACTTCCTCCCCCATGAGAAACACGCGGTCATCGCGCTGCAGCTCTTCCCGCAACGCGGCGTTCAACGCTTCCCGATACGTAATGATGGGCATTATCGCGCTGCCTCGGCGCCGAGGTCATCGCTCGTTGTGTCGACGAGCACGTGCTCATACAGCGCTTCGGGCGGTGGCTCGGGGCTGGCGTCGGCAAACTGCCATGCGTCCTCGACGATGGCCTTCAACTCCTCATCCAGCGCGGCCACCTCGTCCTCCGTGATCTCGCCGTTCTCTTCCATCTTCGCGCGGAGCAGCGAGATCGGATCCCGCTTCAAGTACTCGTCCAGCTCCTGCTTCGTGCGATAGGTGCCGCTCACGGCGTCGGACATGGAGTGACCCATGAATCGATAGGTGCGAATCTCGAGCAGCGTCGGGATGGATTCGGCGCGCGCGCGCTCCACGGCCTCAGCGACGGCCGCGCGCACCGCCAGCACATCTTGTCCATCGACGCTCCCGCGGGCCATGTCGTACGCGGCGCCCCGCTCGTAAATGTTGTTGATGGCCGACGCGCGCTCCAGCGCTGTGGAAGCTCCCGGTGATCTACGTGATCGAGAACAATCGGTACGGCATGGGCACCGCGCTGGAGCGCGCGTCCGCCATCAACGACATTTACGAGCGGGGCGCCGCGTAC
>JBKJRV010000480.1:0-3992 GCA_046593115.1 Gemmatimonadaceae bacterium | reverse complement strand
GCTGAAGGGCCGGTCCAACGACGCGCTGGTTGGCATTGGCGATACCCGCGATCTGGGTGCCGCCGAGGTCGATGATGTTCGTTGCGGCATCGAACGGGGTTCCGCCGCCGACAGCATCGGGCACACCATCGCCGTTGTTGTCTACCGGGGTGAACGTGGTCGGATCGGTGCGCTGCACGAGCCGGTTGAAGAACTGGCTCTGCGTGCCCAGGTCGTACGTGATGCCGAGATCCTCGATGTCGGTGCGGTTGACGAAGATGATCTTCGCCTTGATCGCGACCTGTGGCGTGCGCACGTCGAGCGCCTGGATATAGCCCAGGAGATCGCCCATCCGCGACGTCGCCTCGGTGATGATCAGCGTGTTCGTCGCCGTGTCGGCGGCAACAGTGCCGCGAACCAGGCAGCCGCTGGCGTTCGTTGTCGAGGCGCTGCCAACCTTCGAGCAATCCTTGGAGAGCAGTCCGCGCATGGTCTCGACGAGCGAGGCAGCGCGGGCATAATTGATCGAGACGAGCTGCGTGTTCAGCGGTTCCTGCGCCTGCTTGGAGCCAATGTTCTCGTAGCTGTCGACGGTGATGATACCCGTATTCGGATCTTCAGCCGCCGCGAACCCCTGCGCCTCGAGAATCGCGCGCAGCGCGACATCCCATGGCTGGTCGCGAATTTCCGCGGAGACCACGCCGGAGACGGCCTTGCCGACGACGATGGTGCGTCCCGCGAAAGTGGCGAACGCCGCCAGCACATCGCGAATGTCGGCGTCCTGGTAGGTCACCGTCATCCGTGGCTGCTGGGACTGCTGCGGCTCCAGCCGGGCAGACTTCGCCGAGGCAACGCGCCCTTCCGGCACACTGCCCAGCTCCGGCGTCGAGTGCCACGCGACAAACGGCACGGTCGAGCCTGCGATCGTGACGCGCAGGTCGTCGGTGCCGCGAATCACCGAATACTCCCGGCGAGCATCGAGCTCGATGACGACGCGAACGACGTCTTCCTTGTACTGCGCCAGGCGGATGTTGGTGATGCCGCCGCGCGAGACGCGATCGTAGAGCCGCGGGGGCATGCCGAGCGTCGCGCCCGTCACATCGAGCACGATGCGGTCGGGCCCGCCGAGGGTGAAGTCCTGGACTCCGACCTTCCCGTTGAGGGCGATCACGACCTCGGTGCGGCCAGTGGCGGCCACGACGCTCAGGGACCGGATTGCGCCTTCGGCGCGAACTGACCGAGTCGCGCCTTCGGCGCGAGCGGTGTTATCGATGGCGTACGCGGGAAGTGCACCCAGTAGCACTCCGCTCGCGATGGCCGTACTCCAGAATCGCCTCATGGCGTCCTCGCTTTCGTTGAATCATCCATCGTCAGAATTTCCTGACGATTGTAGCCGAACTCCTCGATGGAAAACACGACGGCGCGCGGCTGAATCTGGGCCACGCGCATACGGCCCAGCGTCTGTCCGACGCGGACGCGGTACTGCTCCTTCGTGACCAGGTCGCGCATGATGGCGACAGAGCCACTTCCACCCTGCGTGCTGATGATCGTGACCAGCTTCAGATCCCCGATCTGCGGCCGGAGATCGGTGCTCGTAAGCATCGACACGAACGGGTCGCGCCGGCTGGCCTGCGCGTACTGGAAGATCTCGCGAAGGAAGGACACTTCCTCCCTCGGCTTCGGCACCACGCGGGCGGGCTGCTGCGCCGCGGGAACCGCCGTCTTCGTCCCCGTGGCTGACGGCATCCCTGATTTTGTCTGAGGCGCGGCGGCCGGTGTCGCACTCTTTGTCTGAGGAGCGGCAGCCGGCGTCGCAGCTTTCGCCGGCTGCTGCGCGGTCACAACGGCCGGCAGCATCAGCGCGAACACCAAGGCAGTGCGTAAGGATATCATGGCTAGGTTCCGGATCTGGGCGGACGCGCGCGCTCGGATTCCGGCGCCAGCGTCTTTGCGACGTACGTCTGGATCTGGAAGCGCACCTCGACGATCTGCTCACCCTTCTTCTGTCTCACCTTGCCCATGCGACCGGCCTGCACCGGCGACAGCGTCAGGTTGATGGGCGCGATGATCCGGGTGAGCGAACCTACGTTGGTGAGAAACTCTCCCACGTCGTGGTAGTTGCCGAACAGCGCCATCTTGTAGCGATAGGTATCGAACTGGTCGCCGATGATCACGGGCTCCGGCTCGACTGCACCCAGGTCGAGTCCTACGCGGCGAGCCGCGGTGGACACCTGGTCGAGCAATGCCGGGACTTCGTTGCCCGTGGGCACGAGCTGACGCATGACTTCGAGATGCGCGCGGTAGCGCTCAGCCTGGGCGCGCAGGTCCTGCACGCTGCCCTTGGCCAGCTCGCCCTTCGCCCGGCGATTGACACTTTCCAGCGAGTCGAGATGCGTCTGCACCGCGGCAAGGCGCACGTCCTTGGGCGAATAGACGTAGTACCAGTAGAGCGCCGCACCGGCGACCGCGAGGACGCCGATGATCAGCATCACCTGTTCGCGTCTGTTGCTCGGAAGAAGGGCCATATTACTGTCTCAGCGTCTGAAGGACCGGTACGACGCGGATCGCGGACGAGTCGGGTTTTTGGAACTCCGCCTCGAGGAAGAACTCGGCGACCTGCTTGTCCTGCTCGATGACCGGCGTGAGCTTGATCAGCCTGACGTTCTTTACGAACGGCGATGCCTCGAGCGTCGTCATGAAGCGCGTGACGGCCTGGACGTCGATCGTGTTCCCGACCACGCGGAACTTGAGCGTGTCCTCGACGGCTACCGTGTCCACCCCCTTCTTTTTCGCGGTCGTGTCTTCGGCAGCGCCAGGCCGGGCCAGAGGCGCGGCGGCGGCGGACTGGGGCGCGCTGATTTGCGCAACCGTCGTCAGCCACGTGTATGGGGGGAGCGCGCGGCTGATCTCATCGAGGAGATGCGGCCACACGTACCGGTTGTTGTCGATGGACCGGATGATGTTGAGCTGGCGTGCCACGGTATCGCGTTGCGCTTCGGCCCGCGCCTTCTCACGAAGGACCGCGGCGTAGCGCGTGGAATCCTGTACCGCCTTCTGCTCCTTCTCGAGCAGCGACCGCTCGCGCGCTCCCTGACGGAGGAACATGAACGCGACGATGGCGACGGCGAGGATGGAGACGGCCGTCGAGCCGATGAGGTACGGGTCTTTCACGCGCGCGACGATCGACTGACCGACCGCCGCGAGGTTTATCCCCGAGCCGCCACCGCCCTTCGTCTTCTTTCGCGCACCGGGAAGCAGATTGATTTCGATCATGGTATTTCCTAGGCGACCTGCCGCAACGCCAACCCGATCGGCAGCATCAGGAGCGGCGCGACCTCGTCCGTGACGAGCGACTCGAGAGCGCCGTCACGCACTTTCAGGTTGGCGAGAGGATTGGCAAGCTCGACGGGCATGCGGAGCCGCGCGCCAAGTGCGTTTGTGAGTCCGGGAATACGCGCGCCGCCGCCACAGGTGTAAATCGCGCGGAGCTGCGCGCCGGAGCGGGACGACGATGCCAGGAAGGCGGCGGCGCGCTCGACGCCGACGGCGATTTCCTCGCCGCGGCTTTCAATGACAGCGTCGAGGTGCGCAGAGCGATCGTAGCCCTGAATGAGCTTGTCGGCTTCATCCGACGATACGCCCCGGTCGCGCTGCAGATCTTCACGGAAGCGGCGCGTGCCGACCGTGAGATCGCGCGTCAGGATCGGGATGCCGTCGTCGAGAATGTTGATGTTGGTGACTTCGTGTCCGATGTTGATCAGGCCAACGACTCCCTGCATCGCTTCCGGATAGTTGCGCTCGAACGCGTTGTGCAGCGCAAAGGCGTCGACGTCCACCACTCCCGGGACGAGTCCGGAATCGGTGAGCAGACGCAGCTTGCTTTCGACCAGCTCGCGCTTGGCGGCAACCAGGAGGACCGACATTTCGGGCCCTTCGCCATTGGGATCGAGGATCTGGAAGTCCAGCTCCACCGACTCCATGTCGAACGGCACGTGCTGCTCGGCTTCCCAGCG
>JBKJRV010000445.1:0-3817 GCA_046593115.1 Gemmatimonadaceae bacterium | reverse complement strand
TACACAGCCGGCAGCGCCCCCACGAACCACACAATCGCCGCGGCCACCGCCGCCTTTGCCATGGGCACTCGCCCAATGACATGCAGCCCGATCGCAATCAGGACAGTACTCCAGATGAGGAACAGGTCCAGACGACCCGCGAGCGCCACCATAATGGGAGCGGCATCGGCGCCGAGAAATCGGGCGGGGGTCATCTTCACGCTGTACATCGTGTCGATGGACGCCGGGTTCATGAGCAGGCCCTGAACGCCCATGACCACCCAGTCAACGAGTTTGGGAAACTGGGACATGGTGGCAACCACCATGGCCTGCTTGAAGCTCAACATCGAGTCGAACAGCTTGCCCACGAGCCATAGCACGACGGCAACGCCAAGGACGAGGAATGGCGTACCCAGTGCGACGGACACGACGCCGAACTTCTCGCTCGCCCCCTGCATCTTGCTGAGCTGCTCCTCGGTGACGTTTGGATTGCCCTTCCGAATGCCATCCGAGGCCTGAGTCCAGATGGCGTCGTACATGGGCTCCAGATACGGCCTGGTCGCGAAATAGAGCACGACGAACAACACGGTGAGCACCAGCAGCTGTATCCCGAATCGGCCATCGCGACGACGCTCGAACACCGGCGTCGGCGCGTAAAAAATGTCGATCATGTCTTCCCACACCGAGCCCGTTGCAGCAGCGGTGGTGGGTGGGAGCGGTTCGGTAGCCGGAGTTGTCACGACAGTATTCCTCGATGAAGTGGGTTCGGTGCGCCCACATAGCTAGGAACAGCCCGCTCAATCTGCAAGGCGCACCCGCCGCTCAGACCTGCGCCGGACCCTCGAGATACGTGTACCCCTCCAGTCCAGCCACGTACTCGGCGATGAACGTGTTGGCTTCCTGGCGCGTGATATCCTTGGCCCCATTCACCTTCCGCCGGAAGGTGGTCAACAGGTCCGGCGCGCGAAACTGCACGTAGTTCAGGACCTCGGTGACCGTGTCGCCGTGCACCAGGTCGGTGATCTCGTACGCAGTGTCCGACAGCTGCACGTGGACTGCGTTCGTGTCCCCGAACAGGTTGTGCAGGTCGCCGAGGATTTCCTGATAGGCGCCGGTGAGGAAGATCCCGAGGATGTAGGGCTCATCCCCGCGCAGCGGATGCAGCTCCAGACTGGGTCGCGACGAGCGATCGCCGACGAACCGATCGATCTTGCCATCCGAGTCGCAGGTAATGTCCTGCAGCGTGCCCCGTCTCGCCGGCTCTTCATCCAGGCGATGAATCGGCATGATGGGAAAGAGCTGATCGATGGCCCAGCTGTCTGGCAGCGACTGAAAGACGGAAAAGTTGCAGAAGTACCGATCCACGAGCGACGCATCGAGGTCGGTGACAATGTCCTCGAACTCGTCGCGGTCCTTCTGCGCGATGGCGCTGATGCCATTGATCGTCGCCGTGTAGATCTGTTCCGCTGTCGCCCGGCCACGGAGATTGAGTACGCCGGTGTTGAACAGCTGCTGCGCTCGCTCCTTGTCGAAGGTGGCGTCGTGAAACGCCTCGCGCACGCGCCGCTTCGAGATATTCTTGCGCGTGACGGTCCTGAGGTCGGCCGCCATCTCGTGCAGCAATGAATGATCGTCGTCGTTGAGCTCCGGAATCACCGGATGCGCATGCGATTCCACATCGATCACCTTCATCAGCAGGAGTGCATGGTGCGCGGTGAGCGCGCGGCCACTCTCACTGATGAGGTGCGGCATGGGCAGCTCGTGTTCGCGACACGCCTCCGCGATGGTGTACACGACGTCGTTCGCGTACTCCTGCAAGGTGTAATTGACGCTCGCGTGCGAGGTGGAGTTGCTGCCGTCGTAGTCCACCCCCAGGCCCCCGCCGACATCGACATGGGTGATGTTCACGCCGAGGGCGCGCAGTTCGGCGTAGAAGCGCGCGATCTCGCCGAGTCCGTGCTTGATGAACTGAATGTCGGTGATCTGTGAGCCGAGGTGGAAATGGATCAGTCGCAGGATGTCGAGCCGGCCCGCGGCCTCCAGCTTGTCGATCACGCGCATCAGCTGCGCCGCCGTCAGACCGAACTTGGACTTTTCGCCGCCGCTCTGGGCCCAGCGTCCCGATCCGGCAGCTGCGAGTTTGATGCGGATGCCCGCGGTGGGAACGACGCCAAGCTCATCGGCCACGCGAAGCAGGACATCAACCTCGCTGGACTGCTCAATGACAATGAATACCTGGTGGCCGAGCTTCTGGCCCATCAGGGCCAGACGCATGAACTCCTCGTCCTTGTAGCCGTTGCAGACGATCATGTGATCGGTGGACTCGGAGAGCGCGAGCACCGCCTGCAGCTCCGGCTTGCTGCCACACTCGAGCCCAACGCCGTGCGCCTTGCCGAACTGCACGATCTCCTCCACGACGTGGCGCTGCTGATTCACCTTGATCGGATAGACGGTAGTGTAGCCACCGTCGTATTCGAACTCACCGATGGCCTCTTCGAAGCGCGAGCTCAGCGATTCGATGCGTGACCGGAGGATGTCGGAGAAGCGAAGGAGCACCGGCATCGCAACGCCCTGCGCCTCGAGATCAGTCGCGAGGTCGAGCAGGTCGAGCTCGCGTTCGGGGTGACTCCTGTCCGGGCGGACAACGACGTGTCCCGCCTCGTTGATATCGAAATACCCGGCGCCCCAGCCGTCGATGTTGTACAGTGCACGGGCCGCATCGATGGACCACGTGTTTTCAGCGGGAGCCACTTCCGCGCGCTCGGCCATTCGCGTTGCCATGGTCCGGTGAATAGTAGATACTGTGGACGGCTGAAGCTACCGGCTCCGACACCGTCGAGATTATCACAGGGTGAAATCATTACGTTCCTGCGTCATGCGTCCTGCGTTCTGCGTCAGCGTGTGAGAGGCCAGCGGCGCCCGATGATCGTTTCTGGAGCGGTCGCGTTGCTCCTGGGGGCGTGCACGAGCGTCGGCGTCATCCCGCCGCCGGGTCCGCCGTTTCCAGCTCCCTCTATCGCTGCAGACACCGCACGCGCCGACGTGGTTGCCTCAGGCGTCGTGCATCGCTATTACTGGATCGCGAGCGGGCCGTGGGCGGTGAACGTCCTCGATGTGGACCGGGCCGCGTGCTGGGCGCCGGTGGCGCTCAAAGGGGGAGGTCGCGCCGTCGGTCGCGAGAAAACCAGCCTGCTCGTCTCGAGCTACGCCGACAGCGCGCGCCGAAGCGGGGTCGCGATGGCTGGCGGCGTGAATGCGGATTTCTTCTCGTTCTCGCCGCCAGGCGTGCCGATGGGCGCGCACATTCATGACGGCCGGGTCATCGCGGGACCGGTCAACCGGCCCATCCTCGCGATGAGACGCGACGGCACGCTGTTTCTGGGCTCGCTTCATCTCCTCACAGAGGCACGGGTGCGCGAGCATGCCGTTTCCCTCACGTGGAATCACCCGCAGCCCGGCCAGCTGACGATTGTCGACAACGTATTCGGCGTACGGACCGACAGCGCGACCGGCGCGGTGGAGGCCGTCCTCCAGAACATACCGCTCAGCGCGCCGTCGCCGCCGCTGGGGCAGCGTGAGACGGAGCGGAGGTCTGCTGGTGTCGTGGTGACGATCGATACGACCACGGACGGCGTCACGGTCCCGCGCGACGGATTTCTCATCGTCGCGGGCGCGCGCACCGACAGCGCGAGCCGACGCTTCGTTCGCGACCTCGCAGTCGGTGACACAGTGTCCATCACTCGGCGGTTCGATGGCGACGAGCCACTCGAGGCCGTTGGTGGATTTCCAATGCTGATGCGATCGAACAGCGTGCTCGATGACGTGAACACCGCTGGCG
>JBKJRV010000347.1:0-4700 GCA_046593115.1 Gemmatimonadaceae bacterium | reverse complement strand
CCTGCACAACGTCCACAACTGGTGGTCTACGTATTACCGCGAGTACATGTTCAACCACTACCTCGCCTCGAAGGGGTATGTGGTGATCGACATGGACTACCGCGGCTCAGCGGGCTACGGACGGGATTGGCGGACTGCGATCTATCGCCACATGGGCGGACGCGATCTCCAGGATCATGTGGACGGCGCGAAGTACCTGCAGAAGCAGTTTGGCATCGACCCGGAGCGGATTGGTATTTACGGCGGGAGCTATGGCGGCTTCATCACGCTGATGGCCCTGTTCAACGAGCCGCAGTGGTTCGGCGCGGGCGCGGGTCTCAGGTCGGTCACTGACTGGGCTCACTACAACCACCGGTACACGTCGCGCATCCTGAACGTCCCGTATGGTGACACGGTGTCGTACCGGCGCTCATCGCCGATCTACTTTGCGGCGGGGCTCAAGGATCCGCTCCTCATCGCGCACGGAATGGTTGACGTGAACGTTCATTTTCAGGATGTCGTTCGGCTCTCGCAGCGGCTCATTGAGCTGGGCAAGACCGACTGGGAACTCGCGGTCTATCCCGTCGAGGATCACGCCTTTGTGCGACCGGCATCGTGGGCGGACGAGTATCGACGGATTTTCGAGCTGTTCGAGCGATGGCTGCCCGCGCGCGTTCCGGTGCAGCGTGATGCCGCGGCGGCTAAAGAACGAGCGCAGCGATGATCTACCATGGTCCCGAACGATCCGTCGGTGGCTCGGTCGATGAGTCCGAACCGGCAGCCACAACGCGAGTGGTCGAGGGGCCGGACCTGCTGGACCTCGTGCGCCTCAGGGCGGCTGCCCTGTCGGACAACAACCTGAGCGCGGTGGGGGTGACGGCGATCGTCTGCATTGTGGCCGCCGTGATGCTGAGCGAGGGCCGCTACTACCTCGCACTCCCCTTTCTCGCTGCGCTCTGCTTTGCAGCATACGGGATGGCGTCCCATCACACTGCCCGCGTTACCGGAGACGAGGAGCAGGATCATGCCCGGGCAGTGGACGCTGGGGTTGTCATGAAAGTGGCCGGACTGCTTGGCGTCGCGTCAGCGGTTGCCGCCCTCCTGAGCTTCTTCTTTCTGGTGCTGGGACCCCGCTGGATCAGCTGATCGCCGCGGGCTTAATTCCGCGAGCTACCCAGTTTCGAGACGCGGCTATCTAAAGCGGAACACGTGCTCGACGATCTGCGGAACACGCACACCAAACAGGGACGCCGACTCGTATCCCCATAACGGCAACGCGCGCCGCACGGCTCCCTCGAATAGCGGGTTCGTGGACCGCAACATCCGGATAGTACAACCCACGACGATCCCCTTGTCGTCAACCACAAAGCGCGTGGCGACCTCCCCGACCGTTCGCTGGCGCTTGAGGATCGGTGGATATTCCGGTTGCACATTGTCCGGGAACGGAATGACGGATATCGAGACATCGCGCTCGGTCCACGCGCTGGTCGGAATGACGGGCGACGCCGGGTTGCCGCCGCAGCCCGCCGTATCGACTGCAACCGACGCCGGCATCGGACCGGGATCGAACGGCATTGCCTGGACCATTACCTGCCGCACTCGTTTCCCCGCTTTCATGGCGGGCGTAAAACGCCAGTCGCGAATCACCTCCATTACCGCCCGAACGTAGGCGGAATCAGCGCCATCCTGACTGCGCAGCGTCGCCGTGTCCGCCAGGCCTGTGGTATCAACGACGAACTCGATGTTCACCGAGCGACGCCTCCGCTGGTCGAGCGGTACAACCGGATACTGAGGTCTGATCAGGCCTCCGAGTTGCGCCGCACGACGATCGACATCGGCTGCGGAGTACGCGCCCTGTCGCGAAGCCGTGATGCGAATGGCGGCCGGGCCGCCGGTGGCCGCGAGCGCGTTGCGATGCGCCTCGACGCCCATGCGGCTCGCGAAATCGCGTAGGGCTTCTTGTTGCTCGGCGGAAAGGCTGAACGTTACGCCGGCGACTTCACCCGCAACCGTGTTCGCCGTCGCGAGACTGACGAATGCGCGCGCCGGCAACGACAGCGCCATCGTCTCCCGATACTTGCCTTCGAGACGCTCGGGAATGCGTACCAGTACCGGATAGTATCGGGGGCGGCCAGTGCTATCCGTGGTGAACGCAACGCGCTTTGAGGTAACGTGGCGGAACTGATCGCTGGTCGAAATGACCGCGATACTCACCTGCGCCGGCATCGCAACGAGCGTCGCGCCCTTGAACTTGAACAGTGCCTTGAGCTGGACTTCCGGGGCTACGATCATCGGTCCGAGCTGGACGGTCCCGTAGCCGCTCGCCTCGTCGAAGTACATCGTGATGTTCTCGTGATGCTTGAACTCCCGCGCCGCCGGGAGCACGACCGCTGTCGCAGCAGCGTGCGCACGCTGCGCCTGTGCCAGCGGCGGTGCGACGCCGAATAACATCGCGAGTATGCCAACACGGAGGGAAATCATCCGCGCAGGACCACGCACAACTCGCGCCGCGAAACTATTGCGTATTGCGTAAGAACAGCGTTTCAGGACACATCGATGAGGCGCGTTGAGTCTAGGCGTGCCCCACGATGGAATGAGGGCGATAGGGCGCCTCGAGCCGGGCGATCTCTTCAGCGGAAAGGGTGATTTCCACCGATGCGAGTGCATCGTCGAGCTGCGCCGCCTTGCTCGCCCCGATAATTGGAGCTGCCACTTCCGGTTTGCTCAGCAACCACGCAAGCGAGATCTGCGCAGGTGGTACCCCGCGCTCAGCAGCAACCGCATTGACGGCCTCGACGACGTCCCAGTCACTCGGCTCATTGTACAGCGTGTGCCCGAACGTGTCCGTCGCGGCACGTGTGGTGGAGTCGCGATCCGTGAGCGAACGCCGCCCTCCCGCGAGCAGGCCTCGCGCCAGCGGTGACCACGGAATAACCGCGACGCGCTCGGACCGGCAGAGCGGAATCATCTCCCGCTCCTCTTCGCGATACACGAGGTTGTAGTGATTCTGCATGGTGACGAATCGCGCCCATCCGCTACGCTCCGACGCGCTGAGTGCCTTCGCGAACTGCCATGCGTACATGGAGCTGGCACCGATGTAGCGCACCTTGCCACTGTGCACGAGATGATCGAGGGCCGCCAGTGTTTCCTCAATCGGAGTCTTTGGGTCCAGGCGATGGATCTGGTACAGATCGATGGTGTCAACACCCAGCCGGCGCAGGCTGGCTTCGCATCCCTGCACGACGTGCTTGCGCGACAGCCCACCCATGTTCGGACGGTCGCTCATCGGGTAGTGGACTTTCGTGGCGAGCACGACCTCGTCGCGATTGGTCATGTCGCGCAGCGCTCGCCCGATCACTTCTTCGCTGGCGCCGAGCGAGTACATGTCGGCCGTATCGAAGAAGTTGATGCCGCCTTCGATCGCCGCCTTGATGATGACCCGGGACGAAGCCTCGTCGAGCACCCAGGGCCGCCACTTCGAATCACCGAAGGTCATGCAGCCGAGGCAGATTCTCGAGACCGTGACGCCGGTGGTGCCCAGCTCGGTGTATCGCATTCGCGTCAGACCAGCGGTTGAGGACGGGCGGGCAGGCGCACCGAGGCCATGATGCCCAGAGCGGCGATCGAGGCCAGCGCGCCACCAAAGGCGAACGCAGCAGGTGCGCCGGCGCGATCCCAGATGACTCCGAAGATGATCGACGCTGGCAGCGCGCCGAGCCCGATGGTGAGATGATACCAGCCGAAGGCGGCACCGCGCCGCTCGGCCGGCACAATGTCAGTTACCAGCGCCTTCTCGGCACCTTCGGTAAGGCCCGAGAACACTCCGTACACAGCAAAGAGTATCCAGACGTGCCACGACGCATTGGCTGCTGCGAACCCGAAATAGACCGCGGCATACAGCAGCCAGCCACCAACGATCGGCAGTTTGCGTCCAACGCGATCGGAGAGCGCGCCACCGGGTCCGGACGTGGCGGATTTTACCACGTGCAGCATCGCCCAGAGGATAGGCACAAGCGCGACCGGGACGCCCAGTTGCGTCGCGCGCAGGAGCAGAAAGGCGTCAGTCGAATTACCGAGCGTGAACAGCAGGACGACGAACAGAAACTTCCAGAATCCGGGCTCGAGTGCCTGATGCGTAGCCTGATGCGTAGCCTGCTGCGTGGCCTGCTGCGTACTACGTGATGCGTGATGCGTAGCCTCTTGCGTGCTACGTGATGCGTCCTGCGTAGCCTCATGCGTGATACGCGCTGCGTTCTGCGTAGCCTCTTGCGTGCTACGTGATGCGTTCTGCGTAGCTTCCTGCGTGCCACCTGCTGCGTCCCGCGTGCGTTTGGTCGAGTTCACATCCGTTGGCGCTGATGTCCTCGGGATTTCCTTCACCCCGAGAATCAGTACGATGACCGCGAGTGCTCCCGGAATCGCGGCGATCCAGAACACGGTCCTGATCGGGAGGTGCGCCGCGCCGAGCAAGACGAAGGCGAGGAGCGGTCCGACGACGGCTCCGGCGTGATCGGCGGCGCGGTGAATGCCAAAGGCGCGTCCCCGCACCGACGGATCAACGGAATCCGCGATGAGCGCGTCGCGTGGCGCGGTGCGAATTCCCTTTCCCACCCGGTCCGTGAGTCGAATCGCCAGGACCTGTGTCGCGGATTGCGCGATCGCGACGAGCGGACGCGCGACGGTTGCCAGTACGTATCCGGCGACGACGAGCGGCTTTCGAC
>JBKJRV010000341.1:0-3087 GCA_046593115.1 Gemmatimonadaceae bacterium | reverse complement strand
TCGGCCACGCACACTCACCACGCCGGCAGTTGGGCGATCGAGCGCGCCCAGGAGATTCAGCAGCGTGGACTTTCCGCACCCTGACGGCCCGACGACCGCCACATACTCGCCTTCACGCACATCGAAGGTGATTCCGCGGACGGCGTGGACTTCCTCGCCTTCCAGGTGATACGAGCGCCGCAGGGAGTCCACCCGAAGGAGGGGCTCACGCGTCTCCGCTCGCACTGCCGTAGCCGCGGTCATACCACCGCCTCGCGCCGCAGGGTCGTCGCAATCGGCAGCGACGCGGCACGCCACGACGGATAGACGCCAGCGGCGATCGCCGACACCACCAGGAGCCCGAGCGACATCCACGCCGCCCTCGGCTGAAAGAGAAAGAAGTCGATCGCACTGGGCAGTCCGGGGAAGTCCGAGAGGATGCCGTTCAGGAAGCGCGCGGTGACCAGTCCCAGTCCGAGTCCGAGCGCCGCGCCCATCACGCTGATCGCGACCCCTTCGAGCACGATCTGCTGAACCACGTGAGCGCGCGACACGCCGATGGCACGCAGCACGGCAATCTCACCAAGGCGCTCATTCACGGACACCGTCATCAGGGTTGTCACAAGAAGGAATCCCACCATGAGGCTGATAGCGCCCAGCACGAACGCCAGTTGGCGGAAGTAGCTCAAACGGTCATCCACCTGCTGTAGTGCGGTGGCCGTGGAGATGGCGTTGACCGTGGGAAACTCATGCTCCATCCAGGCCCGGAGCTGCTCGACGTCTGCGCCGTCACGCGACTTCACCATGTAGAGCGAGACACGATCGGGGCGCTCGCTCAGCCGTTGCAGGGTGCCGATCGGCATGGCGGTCGCGAGCTGCTCGCGGGCCATGTAGAGAAACCGCGCCCGCCCGGAGATCACGGCGCGCGACTGTCCCTGAAAGGTTCTGAGTTGCGGATCGTACCCGGTCGCGACGGAGATCGTGTCGCCGACGCGCGCGCCGACGGCTCGAAGAAACTCACTGTTCACCACGATCCATCCCGGCTGGACGGGATCGCTGCCGCCCTCGAGCACATAGTCACCCTGCGTGAGTGGATCGATGCCGAGCACCACGCTCGTGACAGTGCGCTCGCCCTGGGGCACGTGAAGCGCTGCGCCGAGTACGGGGCTGACCGCAATGATCTCGGAACGCTCGCGGAGGCGTCGCGCAATGTCACCGGCGCCCGCGATGGTGGCTTCGGTGTCGAAGGGCAATGTGCCCCTGGGGGCAAGGCGGAGCTGGAAGCCCACCGATGTCAGCAGATCACGGAACGACACGCGCATTCCGCTCGACAGCATCACCATGTCGAGGAGGAGCGCTGCCGACACGGCGACACCGAGAACCGCGAGGACGGTGCGGGTGCGATGCCGTCGGAGCGCGGCAAGGGCCAGTGTCAGTCGCATCAGCGGCCGAAGAGCAGCAGTGGCGGCGTGCGCACCAGCCGTTGAGCGGCCAGATAGCCGGCCACGATTCCGAGCAGCAGCGACAAGGTCACGGCGAACGCCAGAATGCCGGGGGTGACGAGAGTAAAGCGAAGCGGCGTACGATAGACAGCCTGGTAGTGATTGTTCACAAGCGCGGATGCAACCCATCCCATTCCTGCACCCAGCAGGCTTCCGAAGATAGACACGGCGGCGGCTTCGATCATCACCGAGCGCATCACCGTGGAGCGCGAAATGCCAATGAGGCGGAGTGCCGCGATATCGCGGCGGCGCTCATCGACCTTGAGCAGGAGGATGCAGAGCAGAAAGATGGAGCTCGCGACGATGGTGATGACACCGATGGCGCTGTGAAAGCGGCTGACCACCTGGAAGGTTCGCGATGTCTCGACCGCAATGTCACGCGATCGATGCGCGCGGAAGCCGAACGCGGCACCATTGATGCGCTCGATGGCGGCGGTGGTGGCGTCGTCATTCCGCGTCGCGATCGCGAAACGATCTACGCGGTCGCCGTAGCCGACGACGCGCTGCAGATGATCGAGATGCAGGAAGATGCGATATTCATCCCGGGCGACTTCAGCGGGGTCGGCGGACCGGCGGACGATGGCGGAGATAATGGCGCGATCCCCGAGCGAGTCGCCGGGTGTGGCGCTGAGCTGCACCGTATCCCCGATCGCGAGACCGGCGTCGGTCGCAAGACGCTCGTCGATGGCAATGGTTCGCAGCGGAGCCGGAGCGGTGGTGACAATCTGAAGCGCAATCATCACCAGCAGAGGAACATTCATATCACACACAATCTCATCGGGTGGACGCGCCGATCAAAGCGGATCGTCGCGCTGATTGCGATGATCGTCGCCGCGTGTAGCGATCCCGACAGCAGATCGAACGCCGATCATGAAGCGCCGGTAGTGGAGGCACTGGGTGGCGTCCGAATGGTCCACAACCATTCCGCCCCAACTCTCGTTGTTCCAACGCGGGGAATTCCGAGCGACGCTCGGCTCCTCTTTGCCGGAGTGATGCCGGCGGCGCATCGCCCGGATGGCGCGCAGGCCGTGGTCGCACCCGATGGGTCGCGCATTCTGGAGTTCGACCGAAAGGGACGGTTCAGTCGCTCGATCGGGGATACCTCTATCGTCAAAGCCGTTGGTGTGAACGCGGCACCGACTGGCTGGCTGGTGACCGAGCGTGAAGGCAGCATTGTGCAGCTTGGGGAGAACGGCTTGTCGGCGCTCGCATTTCCGTCGCCGTTTGGGACTGCGGCATTGTCCGCCGCGCGTTCCGGCTACGTGGCGGCCAGGTCACCATTTGCGATCTCGACAGCGCCGATACCACGTCAGTCGCCATTGCTGGTTAAGGTGACATTATCAGGACAGATTCAAGCCACTTTCGATACACTTGTGCATGTAAATGAACCACCTGCCGGATTTCTTGCGAACGCCGGATTTGTCGCCTCACACGATTCTATGGTCTTTTTCGCCTCGTTCACCCGCGATGAGATCCGCGCCTACAATCTGACCGGTCGCGCCCGCTGGGTCAGCGACCGGTCTATCAAATGGGCACGCACCCCGAGGGTAGAGCAAACACCCTCCGGCCCCACGCTACGCTTCTCGGCTGTCAACCTCGGCATTGC
>JBKJRV010000303.1:0-6128 GCA_046593115.1 Gemmatimonadaceae bacterium | reverse complement strand
CAGGACGGAGATGACCGCGTAGGCGAGGGCAGCGACCCAGTACCACTTGTTCTGTGGGCGCATGGTCGCGCGGGCGTACAGCATCGCGCCCTGGACCATCATGCCGACGTAAACGATCTTGCCCGCCTGATACAGGAAATGAAACAGCTGCACGGTGAGCAAGATTGTCTACGTCGGCATGATGGTCCAGGGCGCGATGCTGTACGCCCGCGCGACCATGCGCGCACAGAACAAGTGGTACTGGGTCGCTGCCCTCGCCTACGCGGTCATCTCCGTCCTGGTCTCTCCGCGGCTCAACCAGCTCGTTGTGTGGCAGAGCCCCGTCACGGTGCTCGGCATGACGTACTGCGCATTCCTCATGCTGACACTCCCCGACGATCGCCGCAGCCTGGGAAGCCGGGTCACCGGCGTCTGTTTCGCCCTGATCGCGGTCCTCTGGACGCTGTACATCTTCGCGTTCAATACCACGCGCTTCATGGTGCCGGGCATTTCACGATCGGGCCTGCAGGTCGTCGTGTCCTACAACACCTATCTCGATCTGTTTCTGCAGGTCATCCTCGGCTACGCGATGGTGGTGTTGCTCATGGAGGATGCGAAGCGGGAGGTGGATACCGCGCACAGCGAGCTGGCGCTGGCGCACGAGCAACTCCGCACCGCTTCCTTTCACGACACGCTGACGGGTGCGCTGAACCGCCGGGCGTTTGTTGAGGGAGTGGGTCTGGATGCCGCGCACTCCTTCGGCGGGTCGGTCGTCGCACTTGACCTCGACAACCTGAAGGTGGTCAACGACAGCTTTGGACACGCATCGGGCGACCGGCTGCTGCGGCGATTGGCCGAAGTGGTGAGGTCCATCGTTCGACCGTCGGACACGCTGTATCGCTGGGGAGGCGACGAATTCCTGCTCGTGCTCCCCGGTGCGCGCGCGACCGATGTGCAGCCGCGCGTGGAGGACGTCATCTCGCAGAGCAACCTGCTTCGCATCCGCGAGGCGAATCCCGATCATCTGCGCCTGCTGGTGAGTTGCGGCGCGGCCGATTTTTCGGGACCGGATGATCTGGAGTCCGCGATCGAGCGCGCCGACAACGCCATGTATGCGCAGAAGGCACAGCGAAAGCTGAATCCCCTGCGGTCGGTTGACCTGAGGGCCATCCCGGGCGCGTGAGCACCACCGACCGCGAGTGGGACGCCGAGACCTACCAGCGGGTGTCCGAGCCGCAGCTGGCGTGGGGTCGAACCGTGCTCGCTCGGCTCGACCTGGCGGGGCACGAGACCGTGGTGGACGCCGGTTGCGGCACCGGACGACTGACTGCAGAGCTGCTCGACCGTCTCCCGCGTGGCCGCGTCATCGCGATGGACCTGTCGGGCAACATGCTCGGTGTTGCGCGACGCGAACTGTCGCCCAGATCGCACGGGCGCGTGGATTACGTACAGGCGCATCTCCCTGACCGCTGCCTCGCTCCAGTTGCCGACGTTGTTTTCAGCACCGCCACCTTTCACTGGGTGCTCGATCACCCTCGACTGTTCCGCGAGCTTCGCGCGATGCTGGTGCCGGGTGGCCGTCTCATGGCGCAATGTGGCGGAGCGGGCAATCTCGCGCGAACGCACGCACGAGCGTCCGCACTCCTGAGGACTGCCCCCTTCGCCCGGTTCGCCGACGCCTGGAAGAACCCATGGGAGTTCGCGAGCGCGGACACGACCCGGAAACGGCTCCGCGATGCGGGCTTTGCCGAGATCGAGACGTCCGTGGAGGCAGCCCCCACCCCGTTCGACAACGGGGAGGCTTTCGCGGAGTTCGGCGCGGCAGTGGTGCTTCGGCCGTATCTCGCTCTTTTGCCGGATGCGCGCATCCGTGGCGAATACTTGAATGAGCTGACACGCGAGTTCGCCCGTGATGAGGAGCCATTTGTGTTCGATTACTCGCGTTTGAACATCAGCGCTCGAAATCCGCGCTGAGGACACGGCGGGCGTGAAGCTGGTTCAACATGAGCGATCGAAATCCTCGCCAGTGACTCGCCCTTGAAGCGTCAGGCGCACCCAGGATCGTTGCGCGGTGCGGATAGCCAGTCCATTATGTGCCGTCCTTCACGAGGTGATTGGGTGGAATACAAGAGAACCTTGTTCGATCGCCTGGGCCCCGACGCGGCTCATCGCCTCAAGCTCGTGGGCCCCGGCCTGATCGTCACGTTCCTCGTCACCATCGCATTCATGCGGGGAGGCGCGCCCTTCCCACTGGCGTTGATAGCCGGGGTCGTGGCTGCGTTCGTTGTCGCCGCGATCATTCTTCGCTTCGCGGATGCCGCGGGGAGCGGATTCATGTCGTTCATCTGGCCGAGCGGCGGGAGTTCACCCTACGCGAAACAGTATTCGCTCCAGGAATCGCTGGCGGTGCGCGGAGATACCGCGGGCGCAATCACATCCTATGAGGATCTCATTGCGGGTGACCCCTCCGACCTGGAGGCACGCATTCGAGTGGCCGAGCTGCACGCAGGGAAGGGAAACAACCCGCAGCGGGCGGCCGAGTGTTTCCGGGAAGCACGGCGGGTTGAAGGCATCCCGCCCGAGCGTGACCTTTACATTTCCAACCGGCTCATCGACCTGCTGCGCGGGCCGCTGCGCGACGAAGGTCGGGCGCTGGTAGAGCTGCGGCGCATGGTGCAGCTCCACCCGAGCTCGCGGGATGCCGTGTACGCGCGCGAGGCGATCGCGAAACTCAAGGTGGAAAGCATCAAGGACGCCCGCGACACGTAGCTCAATCGACGTCCTTGTTCCTCCGCAACGCCTTCGTCCGGCCACGCCGTTTTTTTTCATCCACCCGCCGGGCCTTCGCGGCGCGTGATGGCTTCGTCGGCGTGCGCTTCTTCCTGATGATGAGCGCCTTCCGCACCAACTCGACAAGCCGCTCCTCGGCACTCACGCGGTTCTGACGCTGGCTCCGGCTGTCGCTCGCCACCACACGCACGCTGCCCTCGGCGTCCAGCCGCGCCGAGAGCCGGTCGAGCACGAGTGCGCGCGATGCACCGTCGAGCGCCTGCGAATCCGTCGGATTCCACAGCAGCTCGATACGTGTGGACGATGTGTTTACGTGCTGCCCACCAGGCCCGCTGGACTTCGTGGCCCGAAACGTCAGCTCGCCACGGGGAATGGAAACCCTGTCGTTGACCCGCAATTCGTCCGGCGTACTCACTTGATGCGCTCCGCCGAGATCCGGTGGACGCGCAACGCGGCGACGCGACGTCCGTTCATGGCCACCACCTCGAGTTGGCCTCCGGGGACCGTCACCCGATCACCCATGAGCGGCAGGCGGCCGAGCTGTGCGAACACAAAGCCGCCGACGGTATTCCAGTCGCCTTCGGGGATGGCCAGGTGGTGGTCAGACCGGGCGTCCAGCAACGACATCATCCCATCGAGCTCCAGCACGCCATCGGTCGTGATGGCCGAGCGCGCGGCTGAATCGTACTCGTCGGCGATGTCACCGATGACCTCCTCGACCAGATCTTCGAGGGTGAGGATGCCCGCGGTGCCGCCGTATTCATCGAGCACTACCGCCATCTGCTTTCGCGTCCGGCGCAGGTCGTCCATGACACGCTCGGCGGGCCGGATATCCGGCACATACATGGGTTCGCGCGTGAGCGCCGCAAGATTGAAGGGGACGCTTTCGTCGCGGAGCCAGAGATCCTTGGCGAGAAAAACACCCACCAGGTCATCGAGCGAGTCCCGGTAGACAGGGTACCGCGAATAACGCTCGCGTCGAACGATCGTGGTGATCTCGTCCTCGGTGGCATCGATGGGCAGCGCGACGATGGCGGTGCGGGGACGCATCACGTCGCGGGCGCGCTTGTGGTGGAAGTCGAACACCCCCGCCAGCATGGCACTGTCGCTTTCGTCGATCGAGCCCGAGGCCCGCGCCTGCATCACCAGGAGCCGCAGCTCCTCGGACGAGTGCACCTGCGAATGCTCGGACGCGGCGCGCATGCCAACCATGCGCAGTCCCCAGGCCGCGGTGCCGTTGAGCACCCAGATGATTGGCGTCATGAGCGCCGAGAACGCCACGAGCGGACGGACCACCGCGCGGCTCACGCCTTCGGGGTGGACCAGTGCGAGCGACTTGGGCGCGAGCTCGCCAATGACGACATGAAGAAAGGTGATGATCGCAAACGCGATGGTGAGGGCGAGCCCGGTGTGCGCCACCTCTGCCGTAGCGGCGCTGCCGATGCCGACCGCGATAAGCGCGCGATCGGCCAGACCAGCGAGCATCGACTCTCCGACGTATCCGAGCCCCAGAGATGCCAAGGTGATGCCGAGCTGGGTTCCGGAGATGTATCGGTCGAGATGGGTGAGCGCCTTCTGCACTACCTTGGCGCTGCTGTCCCCTCCGCTCGCCATCTCGTCGATGCGGCTCCGGCGCACTGCCACCAGGGAAAACTCGGCGGCGACAAAGAAAGCGTTGGCCAGAAGGAGGGCGAACACGACCCCGACCTTGACGAGCACCTCGCCTACTCCCATCTGACTCTCGACAATCACTGAAACGCTCCGTGGTGGTAATCGTCCTTATAGCAGATTGCCAGAGTCCGCGACCCCCGCGGTTTCTGGCAATTTGCAACAGCTAACCCCTCCGAGTGCGCCCTCTTCTCAACTCCGGCAGTGCCGGGATGCAGGCGATTCTCGACCCCAGGCGGCTGGTTCGCTGGGTGTACGTCGGGCGACTCACGCTTGCATCGGCCATTTATCTGGCCGCTCTCTTCGTATGGACCGACGCGGCAAGCGCCGATACGCTGGTCGCATCGCTGGCGTTCGCCGGCGCGATGGTCTTCACCGTCGCCTCGGCCATGTATACCGAGGTCTACGCGCGCAGCACGAATCAGACCTTCCTGTATCTGCAAACGCTGTTCGATCTGCTGCTGGTGACGTCCGTAGTGCACGTAACCGGCGGAAGCGCCTCCGGGTTTGCCGCGCTGTACATCCTGGTCATCGTGAGCGCCTCGCTCATGTTGCCCATTGGCGGCGGGCTGCTCATCGCGGCACTCGGGAATGTGATGTACTTCGCCGACGTCATTCTTGGACACCAGACGGTACTGGAAGTCGGTGTGTGGCTGCAACTTGGCGTCTTTGGAATCGTCGCGCTCGGCAGCGGTTACCTGAGCGCGAGGATGCAAGAGGCGGGCGCAGGCAAGGAGGAGCTCGCGGCCGAGTTGATCCAGGTGCGACTCCAGGCTGCGGACATCCTTCGCAACATCCGCAGCGGGATCCTTACGCTGGACGCGGAGGGCCGCCTGTTGTACGCGAATCCCAGCGCGAGCGGCCTGCTCGGTATCGATCTGGAGCCCCAGGTCGGGCGGCCCGTTCTGGACGCGATCGGGACCGTCGCGCCTGCGCTGGCCGCCGCGCTCCAGCGGACCATCACCGAGCGAGTACGAACCGCGCGCGCTGAGGGCGAGATCACTAATGGCGACACCAGGTTTCCCATTGGCGTCACGACGACGTACGTCGAAGATGCGGAACGCGGCGATCGGGCGGTGACCGCTATCTTCCAGAACATTTCTGATCAGAAACGGCTCGACGACCTGCACCTTCGCGCGGAACGGCTCGAAGCTGTCGCGGAGCTGAGTGCGTCGCTGGCGCACGAGATTCGGAACCCGCTCGCGTCCATCCGAAGTGCTGTCGAGCAGCTTGCTCTCACTCCGAAATCCACGCCCGATGAGAAGGTGCTGGGCACGCTCATCGTTCGGGAGGCCGACCGGCTCTCGAGGCTGCTCTCCGAGTTTCTCGACTTCGCGCGCGTCCGGGTCACCCGCATCGAACGTGTGGACGTCGGCGAAGTCGCCCGGGAAGTCGCCAAGCTGGTGAGTGCGCATCCGGATCGCCGAGAAGGCATCACCATCTCCTGCGTTGCCCCGACAGATCCGCTGGTTGTGGACGGCGATCTCGATCTGCTGCACCGCGCGCTCTTCAATCTGGCGCTGAACGCCGTGCAGGCGCCTGCGCGCCACCAGGTCTTCCTCGAGGTCACGCCGGTGAGCGCCGACCATCTGCCGGTGGGTATCCGGTTCGAGCGCGGCGGGGCGGTGGCCGTGCGCGTGACGGACGACGGACCCGGCATCGCTGGCGACATCCGTGAGCGTCTGTTCGAT
>JBKJRV010000163.1:0-3689 GCA_046593115.1 Gemmatimonadaceae bacterium | reverse complement strand
GAAGTGAAGTCCCCCATGGTGGGTACTTACTACGGCGCACCCGAGCCAGGCGCGAAGTCCTACCTCTCGGTGGGAGACAGGGTTCTCAAGGGGCAGATCCTGTGTATCATCGAGGCGATGAAGATCATGAACGAGATCGAATCTGAATACGCCGGAGTAGTTCAGGAGGTCGTCGCCCAGAACGGCCATCCGGTTGAATACGGCGAAGTACTCTACCGGATCGACCCGAATGGCTGATACGACTGCAGCGGCGGCACCGACAGCGCCTGGCGCTACGGCGCCGTTCAATTTCAAGGCGATTCTGCAGCAGATGATCCAGCAGAATGGATCCGACCTGCATCTCAAGGTCGGCCGTCCCCCCACGCTGCGGATTGACGGCGAGCTGTCGGCACTGCAACTGCCGCCCATGCGCCCGGAAGATCTGAAGTCGCTGGCCGAGCAGCTGATGACGCCGAAGCAGGTGAAGGAGTACACCGAGAACAAGGAGTCCGATTTCGCGATCGGCGTTCCCGGCATCGGGCGATTTCGCGTCAACGTGTATCAGCAGCGCGGCTCCATCTGCTACGCCATGCGGTCCATCCCGTACCAGGCGAAGACGGTCGAGGAGTTGAATCTTCCCAACGTCGTGAAGGAGATCGCGCTCAAGCCGCGTGGTCTTGTGCTCGTCACCGGGATCACGGGGTCAGGGAAGTCGACCGCACTGGCGGCCATGATTCAGCATATCAACGAGAATCGCCGCGCGAACATCATCACGGTCGAGGACCCGATTGAGTTCCTGCACCGCGACATCAACTGTCACATCAACCAGCGCGAGGTCGGCAACGACACCGGCAGCTTCATGCAGGCGATGCGGCGGCTGCTGCGCCAGGACCCCGATGTCATCCTGATCGGCGAAATCCGCGATCTCGACACGCTCGACGTCGCCCTGAAGGCCGCGGACACGGGTCACATGGTGTTCTCCACGTTGCACACGATGGATGCGACGCAGACTATCAACCGTGTGCTGTCGTTCTATCCACCGCACCAGCAGGCGGAAGTGCGCTTTGCGTTGTCGAGCGCGCTTCAGGCCGTCGTCTCGCTGCGCCTCGTACCGCGCGCCGACCGGCAGGGGCGTATTCCGGCGGCGGAAGTCCTGATCAACACCGCCGCGGTGCGCGAGAACATTCGCGACATGACCAAGTCGTTGAACATCCCCGACCTGATCCGGGAAGGCACCGTGCAATACGGGATGCAGAGCTTCGACCAATCGTTGATGAACTGGTATTCCAAGGGCATCATCTCCTACGAGAACGCGCTCTTCTATTCCACGAATCCGAGCGAGTTCGCGCTCCGGGTGCAGGGAGTCGCAGGCACGAGCGACACGAGCTGGTCGGGCTTCGAGCAGGAAGCACGCTGAGCGACGGACGTCTCCCGCAGTCATGTTTAAAAAAGTCCTGATCGCCAACCGGAGGCGGACGATCTTTCGAGCCTTCGGCCAGCCGAAGGCTCCGATCGTCCGCTGCAGGTCGGCGATCCTCGAAGCCTTGAATGTTTAAGAAGGTTCTGATCGCCAACCGCGGAGAGATCGCGCTTCGCGTGATCCGCGCGTGTCGCGAGCTCGGCATCCAGACCGTGGCCGTGTACTCGGAGGCGGACCGCGAGTCGCTGCACGTGCGCTTTGCGGATGACGATGTCTGCATCGGTCCGCCCCCGGCGCGCGATTCGTATCTGCGCATTCCCCGGCTCATCGCGGCGGCCGAGATCACCGGCGCGGATGCCATCCATCCCGGATACGGGTTCCTCGCCGAGAACGCCGAATTCGCCGAGACGTGCGCGGCGTCGAACATCACCTTCATCGGCCCCACGGCCGAACAGATTCGGGTGATGGGTGACAAGGCGTCGGCGCGCGCCGCGATGGCGCGGGTGAATGTGCCGATCATTCCGGGAACGCCCGGGCCCGTCGAGGACGTGGACGAAGCGCTTGGTTATGCGAAGGACATGGGCTTCCCGGTGATCATCAAGGCGTCGGCCGGCGGCGGCGGGAAGGGGATGCGCGTCTCCAGGGATCCCGAGGATTTCGCGCGCTCATTTCAGCTGGCGCGCTCGGAGGCGCTGTCGGCCTTCGGCAACGGTGACGTGTATGTCGAGAAGTATCTCGCGCATCCGCGTCATATCGAATTCCAGATCCTCGGTGACCAGCACGGGAACGTCATCCACCTCGGTGAGCGCGACTGCTCGGTACAGCGCCGGCATCAGAAACTGATCGAGGAAGCACCGAGTCCGGCGGTGACGCCCGCGTTGCGGAAGCAGATGGGCGATGCGGCGGTGCTGGGTGCCAAGGCCATCGACTATGTCGGCGCCGGGACGATCGAGATGCTGCTGGACGAGGACGGCTCGTACTACTTCATGGAAATGAATACGCGCATCCAGGTGGAGCATCCGGTCACCGAGATGCTCTATGGCGTGGATCTCGTGAAGGAGCAGATCCGCGTGGCTGCCGGTGAGCCGTTGTCCGTGCGGGAGCTGCCCCCGCTGCGTGGTCACGTGATCGAGTGCCGCATCAACGCCGAGGATCCCGCGCGCAACTTCCAGCCATCGCCGGGCGAGGTGAAGGTGTTTCATCCGCCGGGTGGGCCGGGCGTGCGCCTCGATACGCACGTGTATGCCGGGTACCGTGTGCCGCCCTACTATGATTCGTTGCTTGCCAAGCTCATTTGCCAGGGACGTGATCGGCAGGAAGCCATTCGGCGGATGCAGATGGCGCTCGAGAGCTTCATCGTGGAGGGCGTCACGACAACCATCCCGTTTCTGGCTCGCGTGATGCAGAACCCCCGATTTCAATCGGGCAATATCGACACCAAATTCCTCGAGCGCGAAAGTGATCTGATGAAGGAGCCGGGGTAATGCGCATTGATGTGTTCTTCGGCTCGCAGGCGCTGACGCCGGCCGATGTCAGCGGCCGGGTGATCGCGGTGATCGATGTGCTGCGCGCGTCCACCAGCATCGCAGTGGCGCTGGCGAATGGCGCGAAGAGCATCATTCCCTTCGACAGCCCGGAGGAGGCGGTGACGCGTCGCATGTCGCTCGACAAGTCGGACGTGCGGCTCGCGGGCGAGCGGAAGATGCTCATGATCCCCGGATTCGATTTGGGGAATTCGCCGCGCGAGTTCACGCCCGAGGCCATCGAAGGAAAGACCGTGCTGATGGTCACGACCAACGGGACCGGGTCGCTGACGGCGGTGCAGGGCGCGCGCGATGTTGTGGTGGCGTCGTTCGTCAACTTTTCCGCGGTGCTGGCGCTGCTGCGGACGGCGGCGCGGGGCGGGACGGACATTGCCATCATCTGCTCGGGACGTGACCGGCAGTTCTCACTGGAGGATGCGGCGTGCGCCGGGCGGTATGCGCGTCAGATCACGCGGCGCATGACCGGCACGGAGCTGAATGACGCTGCGCGCGCGGCGATGCTCATCGACAAGAAGTATGGCGACAACATCGCGAAGCTCTTTCAGGACTCGACGCACGGGCGAGCGCTGACGGAGGCCGGCTTCGCGGAGGATGTCGCGATGTGTGCGGTGGTGGACAGCTATTCGGTGGTCCCGATCTACCACGACCGTCAGGTCACGAAGCTGGGGCCGGAGCGGGAGCGGTAACCCTATTGCGTACTGCGTATTGCGTATTGCGTAAACGGCAGCACGCACCACGCACCACGC
>JBKJRV010000166.1:0-12216 GCA_046593115.1 Gemmatimonadaceae bacterium | reverse complement strand
CCAACACCGTGACCGGAATCGCCTGACACGCCTGGATGAGAAACGCCACCCCCACCGCCGCGGCCTTGGGCAACCCGAAACTCACGGCCGTCAACGCATACACGAATTGAAAGAAGCCCACGTTGCCGGGCGTCGCCCGGATGACCAGGCCGAGATTGACCGCGAGCAGACACGCGATACTTCCGGTCTGGCTGATCGGCAGCCCGGCTGCGACGGCGACGAAGTGATAGCAGTAGAGCTGCGTCAGCCACGACACCACCGATAACGCCATCGCCCCCGCGAATCTCGGTGCACTCGAGACCAGACGCACGGCGGCGGCGAACTTCATCAGCTGCGCCCTGACACGGCCGAACAGCGTAGGGGGCGACGCGGGTGCTTCCGCAGCCGTTCCCACCGTCACGGTTGGCACAGGGGCACGGAGCAGGAAGATCAGAAAAGCGATCAGCCCAACCAGAGCGAACATGGCAGGGTACGTGAAAATCCGAAGTTGAGGCGGGAGCGTGAGAAACAATCCCGCGAACGTCAACAGCAGCACGTAGCACACGACGTCGAACAAACGCTCGACGGCAAGCGTTGCCACAACCGTTGCACCGGATGCCCCCGCCGCGCGACTGACGAATACGCCGCGAGCCACGTCCCCCCCATTGGCGACGAGAATGTCGTTCAGCCCCGCACCCGCAATCGTGGCGCGCACCACGAGCCCGAGCCCCGCACGCGGCGCCACGGGGACGAGGAAGATCCACCAGCGCACGCCCTTCACGACCACCGATACCAGGTTGAGCACGATCGCGATGGTGATCAGTCCGGGCGACGCATTCCTGATTGCGTCCCAGGTGTGCCGCCACTCGAGTGATCGAAAGAACACCACCAGGAGCACAACGATACCGGCGGTGAGCACCCAGCGCAGGGTGCGCGCCGTTTCCTTCACTCCGACCCGGACAGCGTCACGAAGGTGTAGCCAAGTGCACGAGCGCCCGTGATGATGGCCGGGAGGGCGTGCGCCGTCTGCATGCGATCTCCCAGTGGGTCGTACCCGTCACCGTCATGCAGCAGGAGAATGGCACCCGGAGAGCACGCAGCCACCGTCCGTCTCGCGATTTCAGCGGCGCCGGGCCGGTCGGTGTCCCACACCCCCGCCGTCCATCCGACGGTGCGTTCACCGAGCGTGGTGGCGATCGGCGTTACCCACGGCGAGCGAAACCCGTGCGGGGCGCGATAGAACGCGGGTCGGGCCCCCGTAGCGCGTTCAATCGCGTTGGCACCGCACGTCAGATCTCCGCGCACAAACCGCGGACTCCTGAAAGGCAGCTTCCGGTGAAAGTAGCCGTGATTGCCGATGACGTGACCCTCATCACGCATGCGTCGCGCGAGCCGGGGCCACCGCCGGACGTGTGCGCCGAGCACGAAGAAACTCGCGTGCACGCCGTGTCGTGCGAGGACGTCGAGGATGACCGGCGTCGCGTCGGGATTGGGACCATCATCGAACGTCAGCGCGACGCGCCGCTCCGTCGTCGGCAGCCGCCCGATCACGGACCCGAACAGGAGGCTGTTCCGGTGCAGTGCACCGTGCGCCAGCGCGCCACCGATCGCCGCGCCCGCTACGGCGATCTCGATCACGCCGCCACGGCCGCGAGTCCAAGCACGCTGGCATACTCGTCGAGTACACGTCGCGTGACATGCACCCAGTCGTACTGTAGCGAACGATGCCGGCCCATCTGCCCAAGCCGTTCGCGCAGTGATTCGTCGTCGAGCAGCTCCACCAGTGCATCCGCGAGCACGTCCGGCTCGCGCTTGCCCACCATGAGCGCCTCCCGGCCATGTGCGACGACATCCCAGAAGCCAGGGATGTTCGAGCACGCAATCGGCGTCCCACAGGCCATCGACTCGAGGAGGGTAATGCCGAACGACGCAATCGTCGTTGGGCATGCGTACACAGCGCTGTTGGCGTAATAGCTCGCTCGCTCGTCGAGCACGGAACCGACGAACCGGATGTGCGGATGTCCGCGCGCCTCATTCTCGTAGTACCGGCGCAACGGTCCATCGCCCACCACGATGAGTTGCGCGTCACGCGCGCGACCCCGAACCCGGCGGAAGGCGTCCAGCAGGAGTCCCAATCCGTTCCGCGGATCGAGTCGTCCGAGGAAGAGGATCGCCGGCCGGTCATCCTGCATCGCCGCAGGTCGTGCCGCGCCGGGATGGAACTGCTTCGTATCGACACCGTTCGGAATGATCGTCCAGTCGGCATCGAAGTACCGCTCCAGCGCGCTGGCGGCCGATGCTGAGACCGCAATGGCGCGATCCAGCCGCTCGAGTCGGCGCTGAAAGTATCCTCTTGCCACGGCATACCCGAAGGAGCGATCGAAATACGTGTGAAAGGTGCCGACCACCGGGCACATCGCTTCGTCGATCGCCAGCACTGGCAGGACTGGCGACAGCGGGGAGTGCACGTGGACGATGTCGTACTGTCCATGCCGCAGCACCGTGCGCATCTGGCGTCGCAGTCCCATTCCGATGGTGATGCGCGACATGGAGCCGTTGACGTACAGCGGCTGGCTACGCCCCACGGTAATCACGCCCGGCATTGGCGTCGCACCGGGAATCTGGGACGTGATGATGTCCACATGATGGCCGAGCCGGCGCGCCTCGCGCGCGAAGTAATGGACGTGCTCGCACACGCCGCCGAGATGCGGATAGTAGAACTCGGTCACGAGCGCGATCCGCAATCGCCGTCCGTGACCCGGTTCGGCGTGGGTCACGCGAACGGGATGTTGTACGAGCGGCAGCGTCACGATGTCCTGTTCAGCGAGGCATGCGCCGCCGCGAGCCGCGCGATGGGCACGCGATACGGCGAGCACGAGACATAATCCAGTCCCATGTCGTGACAGAGCATGATGGATCGCGGATCGCCACCATGCTCTCCGCAGATGCCGGTCTTGAGCTCCGGGCGGGTGCGACGGCCGTCGGTGACCGCCATCCTGATCAACTTGCCCACGCCATTCGCATCAATCGTCTGGAATGGATCATCCGGAAAAATACCCCGCTCAACGTAACTCGGCAGAAAACGACCGGCATCATCGCGGCTCATGCCAAGGGTCGTCTGCGTCAGGTCGTTGGTCCCGAATGAGAAGAACTGCGCCGAGCCGGCAATCTCATCGGCCGTGAGCGCCGCACGCGGGAGCTCGATCATCGTGCCAATCAGGTAATCGACATGCTCGCCCATGGCGCCGAGGACCTGGTTGGCGGCTTCCTCCAGCAGGGCGCGCTGGTGCTCGAGCTCCTTCGCCGTCGCCACCAGCGGCACCATGATCTCGGGGCGCACATCGATCCCACGGCGCTTGGCGCGCACCGCCGCCTCGAAGATCGCCCGGCCCTGCATCTCGGTGATCTCGGGATAGCTGATGCCCAGCCGGCATCCGCGATGCCCCAGCATGGGATTGGTCTCGCGCAGGTTCTCGATGATCCGGCTCAGATCGTTCCGCGAGACGCCAAGCGTGCGCGCGAGCAGCTTGCTCTCCTCGCCGCCATGCGGAAGAAATTCGTGGAGTGGCGGATCGAGCAGCCGGATGGTGACGGGATATCCGTTCATCGCCTCGAAGATCCCCTCGAAGTCCGTGCGCTGCATCGGGAGCAGTTTCGCGAGCGCCCGCCGCCGGCCGCCCTCATCGCGCGCAACGATCATCTCGCGCATGGCGGTGATGCGGTCGCCCTCGAAGAACATGTGCTCCGTACGGCACAGCCCAATGCCTTCGGCGCCGAAGCCGCGCGCGACGCGCGCGTCCGCGGGCGTATCCGCATTCGCCCGCACCTTGAGCGTGCGGACCTCATCCGCCCAGCCGAGCAGCCGCTCGAACGACCGATAGGTCGGCGACTCCGTCGCACTGAGCCGCCCGCTGATCACGCGCACCACTTCGCTGGGAATCGTTGGCAGGGCACCAAGAAAGACGCGACCGGTGGCGCCATCGAGCGTGATCCAGTCGCCTTCACTGACGACGGTGTCGCCCACGGTGAACTTGTGGTGCTCGACATCAACGTGAATGTCCTTGCAGCCGACGATGGCGCATTTCCCCATGCCACGGGCGACCACCGCGGCGTGGCTGGTCATTCCACCGCGCGCCGTCAGCACGGCCTTGGCCGCGACGATGCCGTGAAAATCCTCGGGCGTCGTCTCATCACGCACCAGGATGACGCTCTGTCCTTCCGCGGTGCGCGACTCGGCCACATCCGGATCGAAGACGACCTGACCGCTCGCGGCGCCCGGACTCGCCGGCAGTCCTTTCGCGATGACCGGTGCACGCACCGATCCGTCAATGATGGGGTGAAGCAGCTGGTCGAGCTGGTCGGGCTGTACGCGCAACACCGCCTCGGACCGGTCAATCAGACTTTCATCGACCATCTCGCTGGCGATGCGCACCGCCGCCATGGCCGTGCGCTTGCCTCCGCGCGTCTGGAGCAGATACAGCTTGCCCTTCTCGACCGTGAACTCGATGTCCTGCATGTCGCGGTAGTGCCGCTCGAGCCGATCCTGCGTCGCCATGAGATCGGTGTAGGCACCGGGCAACCGCGTGGTCATCTCGTTAATATCGAGCGGCGTGCGAATGCCGGCGACGACGTCCTCGCCCTGCGCATTCACCAGAAACTCGCCGTAGAAGCGGCGTTCGCCGGTGGACGGATCGCGCGTGAACGCCACCCCGGTGCCGGAATCATCGCCCATATTGCCGAACACCATGGCCACGATATTGACCGCGGTGCCGAGAGTTTCGGAGATGGCATTCACGCGGCGATAGTCGATGGCCTTCTTGAGCGTCCACGACTTCCAGACCGCTCCGATGGCGCCCCAGAGCTGAATCTGCGGGTCCATCGGGAACGGCGAGCCGGTGGAGTTGAGCACGATGGCCTTGTACTCTTCCACCAGATTGCGCAGCGCGTCCTCGCTCAGCTCCGAGTCGGTCTCCACACCCGCCATCAGTCGCCTGGACTTCAGCAGGTGCTCAAAGCGGTGCATGGGCACGCCGAGCACGACGTCGCTGTACATCTGGATGAAGCGACGATAGGAGTCGAACGCGAACCGCACGTTGCCACTCTGGTGCGCCAGGCCCTGGACCGTCCGGTCGTTCAATCCCAGGTTGAGGATCGTTTCCATCATGCCCGGCATGGACACCGGCGCTCCTGAGCGCACCGAGACGAGCAGGGGATTCCCTGGATCGCCGAGTCCGCGCTCCGACACCGACTCCAGGCGACTCAGGTTGCTCGCGACCTCCTCCACTAGGCCTTCCGGGATCTTCTTCTCGCGGAGGTAGGCGGTGGAGACGCTGCACGCGATCGTGAAACCCGGTGGCACGGGTACGCCAAGATTCACCATCTCGGCGAGATTCGCTCCCTTGCCGCCGAGGACGAGTTTCATGTCGCGGGTGCCTTCGGCGCTCCCTCCGCCAAAGAAGTAGACGGACTGCGTCCCCTTCGTCGCTGCGGCCGGCGTCGCGGTCTCGGTCAGCATCCGCACCCGAAGCGCAGCTTATCCGGGTCGGTGGGTGGCGGTGTCGGGTAGTCGCCAGAGAAGCAGGCATGACAGAATCCGTCGGGCCCATCAGGCACCGCGCTCAGCATTCCCTCCAGCGAGAGATATCCAAGCGAGTCCACACCGAGGTGTGCGGCAATCTGCGGGATGTCCAGATTGGCCGCGATGAGCTCCTCTCGAGACGGGGTATCAATCCCATAGTAGCACGGACCCGTAATCGGTGGCGAGCTAATGCGCATGTGCACTTCGCTCGCGCCAGCCGCTCGTACCATGGAGACTAGTCCGCGCGTCGTGGTACCGCGCACGATGGAATCGTCCACCATGACGACGCGCTTTCCGTTGAGCACCTCACGCACGGCGTTGTACTTCACCTTCACCTTCGCGTCGCGACCCGCCTGCGTCGGCTGCAGGAAGGTGCGTCCGATGTAGTGATTGCGGATGAGTGCCAGCTCGAGCGGGAGATGCGATTCCTCGGCAAATCCCAGTGCCGCGGAATTTGAGGAATCGGGTACGGAGAATACGAAGTCGGCGCTCGGGGCAGGGCACTCGCGAGCGAGCTGTCTGCCAAGGGCCCGCCGGGCGCGATCCACCGAGCCCCCGAAAATGGTACTGTCCGGGCGCGAGAAGTAGACGTACTCGAAAACACACCGTTTGAGACTGGCCGGCGGGAGCGCCATCACGGAGCGCAGCTCGCCGCCGTTCGAGATTGCGACGATCTCGCCGGGTGCCACCTCGCGCAGATAGGTCGCTCCGACAATATCCAGCGCACAGGTCTCTGACGCGATGACGGTTGACTCGCCGAGCCGCCCGATCACGAGCGGACGCCAGCCGCGCGGGTCACGCGCGGCGAGCAGAGTGTCACCGATCACGACGAGCAGCGAGTACGCGCCCTCCACGCCCTGGAGGGCGTCCGCGAGCTTGTCCTCCGGACGATCGGACGGAGAACGCGCCAGCCGGTGCACGAGCACCTCGGAATCCATCGTCGATGTAAAGATGGATCCCTGTGCCTCCAGCTCGCGGCGCATCTCCGTCGCGTTGATGATGTTGCCGTTGTGCGCGAGCGCGATATGGCCGCCCTTGAAGCGCGCCAGCACCGGCTGGGCATTCTCCAGCGTGGAGGAGCCCGCGGTGCTGTAGCGAGTGTGCCCGATGGCCATCGCGCCGTTGAGCGTATCCACCTCGGTGCCCGACAGCCCCTCCGAGACCAGGCCCATTTTCTTCACGGCACGGGCGAGGCCATTCTCGTCGATGCTGACGATGCCCGCAGACTCCTGTCCGCGATGCTGCAGGGAGTACAGCCCCAGATGGGTGATCTGGCTGGCCGACGGATGCGCGTAGATGCCGAAGATGCCGCACATGGCTAGTGTGGAGCCAGGTGTGTGGAGCTTGCCGCAGCCGCACCGGAGCTGCCCATGATATTTGGAATCGCTTCGTGATACGCCGCTGAAAGGCGGTCGAGCGGCGCGTGCATCGTCCTGCGACCCACCTCCATGCGGAACCCGGCGGACGCGTCCTCGACAGTACCGAGCGTGGTCGCCGCGACGCCGGCGCGCTTCGCCGCCAGATGCACCGCGCCGGGATTGGACGTCGAGATCACAATGCGGCCCTGCGCCTCGCCAAACAGCAGCGCACGAAGCGGAAGTGCCTCCCATGTGCTCAGGTCCAGATCGGCGCCAAGCTGGCTGTCCTCGTTCGCGATGGAACATTCGGCGAGAGCGACGGCGAGGCCACCGTCGCTGCAGTCATGGGCCGATGCCACGTGACCGTCGCGGATGCACGCCAGGAGCAGGTCGATCACTCGGCGCTCCAATGCGAGATCGCACGCCGGTGGCGCACCGCACGTTTCCCCGTGGACCCGGAAAAGGTATTCGCTGCCGCCCAGCTCCGAGGTCGGAGTGCCGAGCAGCATGACGGTATCGCCAGCACGGCGGAATGTTGCCTGCGTCACGTGGTCCAGCGAATCGATCAGTCCAACCATTCCGACCACCGGCGTAGGGTGCACCGCACCCGCGGGATTCTCGTTGTAAAACGAAACGTTCCCGCCCGTGACCGGCGTCCCGAGCGCAGTGCAGGCTTCTGCCATACCCGCAACGGCCTCGCGGAATTGAAAAAATACTTCGGGCTTTTTCGGATTGCCGAAGTTGAGACAGTTGGTAATGGCCATGGGCCGAGCACCGGTGCACGCCACATTGCGGGCCGATTCGGCGACCGCGACGCGGCCACCCACACGCGGATCGAGATACACGTAGCGGCCGTTGCAATCGGTCGTCAGGGCAATGGCCTTGTTGGTGCCGCGAAGACGCACGACCGCTGCGTCGCCCCCTGGACCGATGATGGTGGACGTTCGCACCGTACTGTCGTACTGCCGGTACACCCAGCGCTTGCTCGCGATCGTGGGCGACGAGAGCAGGTGCTTCAGCGTCCACAGCGGATCCTTCTCCTCGGGACGTTCCGGAATCGCATGGGGATCGCGCGACCGTAGCGCTGCGATCGCGGGATTCTCGCGGCCATCGGGGTGGTACATGGGGCACTCGGTCACCAGCTTCGTCCCGGGGAACTCGGCCACCACGCGATCGCCTTCGGTAACGCGATACACAGGCTCCGCGATGACCTGACCGATCTCTTCCGCATGGAGATCCCACTTGGCAAGGATATCGCGGACCCAGTGCTCCTTCCCACGATGGACCACGACGAGCATTCGCTCCTGCGATTCGCTGAGCAGAATCTCGTACGGGGTCATGCCCGTCTCACGCACCGGAACGCGCAGCACGTCAATGGTCACACCGGTATCGCCCCGCGCCGCCATCTCGGCAGATGACGAGGTCAGTCCCGCCGCGCCCATGTCCTGGATGGCCACGACGTGACCGCTCGCGATGAGCTCGAGCGTGGCTTCCAGCAGCAACTTCTCGGTGAACGGGTCGCCCACCTGGACGCGCGGCCGCTTCGCTTCACTGTCGGCCGACAGATCCTCGGAGGCGAAGGTCGCCCCGTGAATCCCATCGCGGCCGGTCCGCGCGCCCACCGCAAAAATGGGATTGCCGACGCCCGCCGCAACGGCCCGCACGAGCTCCTCTTCCTTCAGCACGCCAACGCACATGGCGTTCACCAGCGGATTGCCTTCATACGCGGGATCGAACACGACTTCGCCGCCGACGGTGGGGATGCCGACGCAATTGCCATAGTCGCCCACGCCTTTCACCACGCCTGCGAACAGGTAGCGCACCCGCGCATTATCGAGTGAGCCAAAGCGCAGCGAATTCAGCAGGGCAATGGGGCGCGCACCCATGGTGAAGACATCGCGCAGAATGCCGCCTACCCCCGTGGCAGCCCCCTGATACGGCTCCACCGCCGATGGATGATTGTGCGACTCGATCTTGAACGCGATGGCCAGACCGTCACCAACCGCGATGACGCCTGCGTTCTCGCCCGGCCCCTGGAGCACCCAGGGCGCCGTCGTAGGCAGCGTGCGCAGTACCGCTTTGGAATGCTTGTAGGAGCAGTGCTCGTTCCACAGCGCGCTGACGATGCCCAGCTCGGTGTATGTGGGTGTGCGGCCGAGCATCGTCTCGAGCCGCGTGTACTCATCGGGCGTCAGACCATGCTCGGCGACAAGCGCCGGACTGATGACCGGATCGCCCGGGCGCGGCTGTGGCGCCACTCAGCCCTTGAGCCCGAACATCGAGCCGACGAAGCGGCTGATCTGATTGCGGTCTACGTGAGACAACACATCGAACTCTCCGGCGTCGAGCCACATGCCCTTGCACGTCGGGCAGTTGTCCACTTTCACGTTGTGAAACTCACGTTCGATGAGTTTCGTGCCGTCCCTGGGACACTTGCCCAACCCGGTCGTGCGCTCCGCCTTTGCACGATCGCCATCGAGCTTGGCTCGCAGCGCCTTGATCCGCTCCGCATCCTGCTTGGCGAAGTACTCGTCCTCGTTGCGACTTGGCTTTTCGTCGGTCGGCATTATTCCTCCGGGGGTTTGACGGTATCCGGCTTCTGTCCCGCCATGGCCGCGGAATCGCGCGGGTTAGGCTTGGATCCGGAGTAGGGCCGCGGCTGCTCACCGCGCGACGAGGGCGTCAGCTGACCCTGGGTACGCGTTGGCTGGACAGTGCTCGTCTCACGCGGGTTGATGGGAGGTACCCGACTGGTATCGAGCTGGCGGAGCGCTGGAGCTGGACGATTGACAGTGGCGCCCGCCGGGGTGGAAACGACACCTGCACCGGTGATCGTCGCGCCGCCTGATGTTGGTGTCTCGGTGGACGAGGACGCGGGCGTGCTCTCGCCGCCCTCACGCGTGCGCAACGTTCCGCTGCCGCTGGCCTCGGGAGTCACACCGTTCGGTGACGAGCTCGCACCGCTGTACGCTCGGCGGCTGGAGCGGAAGATCGCGTCGATGACGAGATCGTTCTGCAGAATCACGAGATCCTGCATGCCGCACCGTGCCTCGCAGTTATTGCGGTAGAACAGGTACACATGCTGCCCCATCGAGCGCTCGCCGATTGGCTTGCCGAGCGTCTCGATGACTTCTGCCCGGCTCATGCCGGGATCGACCGTAGCGGTCTGCGCGGCAACCGGCGTCGTAGCGACGACACCCAGCGCGGCGACAGCACATATCCAGTGACGCATCTGCATCTCCTGTTAAGCGGACACTCGAGCCAACATCGATTCGAACAGAGCCAATCCATCGGTAGAGCCGAGCAGGGAATCCAGCGCCCGCTCGGGATGCGGCATCATGCCAAGGACATTGCCGCCGTCGCTGACAATGCCCGCAATAGCGCCGAGCGAGCCATTCGGATTCGCAGACGCCACCGGCTCGCCTTCCCGATTCACGTACCGAAACACCACCTGGCCTTCACCTTCGAGTCGAACGAGGGTTGCATCATCCGCCGTGAACCGCCCTTCGCCGTGGGCGATGGGCATTCGCAGAATCTCGCCGTGCTCATATCGCGAGGTGAACAGTGTCTCGCGATTTTCCACGCGCAGGTACACGGGCTGCGACAGGAATGACAGGCCCTCGTTGCGCGCAAGCGCACCGGGCAGCAGGCCGGCTTCACAGGCAATCTGAAAACCATTACAGATGGCAAGCACCGGACCTCCACGCTCAGCGTGCGTCGCGACCTCGCGCATGATCGGACTGAAGCGGGCAATCGCCCCCGCACGGAGGTAGTCCCCGTACGAGAATCCACCGGGCAGGACGATGACATCGGCGTCCTCCAGGTCGTGCGCCTTGTGCCAGAGATACACCGCATCCTCGCCAAGGGTGTCGACCACCGCGTGATACGCGTCATAGTCGCAATTGGATCCGGGAAAGGTGACGATCCCGAATTTCACAGCGCGCTTACCGAGGCGATCTCGAAGTCCTCAATGACCGGATTCGCGAGGAGTTTGCGACACATCTCGCCAGCCGAGCCTCGCGCCGACTCCGCATTCGCCGTCTCGAGATCCAGCACCACGTGGCGGCCGACATGTACGTCACCCACCCCTTGAAACCCGAGGGATCGAAGGGCTTCGCTCACTGCTTTCCCCTGCGGATCGAGAATGCCGCGACGCGGGACAATGTGGACGGCGACACGAAAGCGGCTCACGCGTTGCCCTCGGTCGGAGCGCCGCCGGCTCCGGTATCATCCCGACGCCGGCCCCGGCGACGGCGGCGGCGGCCACCGTGCGCGAGATCGACGACTGCGTCGGCGTCGGAGTCGACGGCAGGCTGGAGCGATGGCATGACAGCGACGCCGTCCACCTCCTCCTCCTCCAGCAGCTCCTCCGCCGCCCCCCGTCGTTCCATCAATCCGAGCAACACGGTCTTCACCACGCCATAGAGGACGTACATGCAGAGCGCGGGGAAGAAGAACTCGCGTGGCAGAAACAGCACACCAAACAACGTGCCGAACACGATGACCGACCCCGCGATCTTTCGCGGCGTGCTGTAGCCGATCGTCGGCACGGCCGGATACGCCACGTCGCTCACCATGAGGAACGCGAGGATGGCCATCACGAACCGCAATGTCATCTGCCACGGGATGTCGCCGATGGCCGTTTCCGTGTAGAGCGCCGTCTGGCTGAACGGGTAATAGGTCGCGAGCGTCATCCCGGCGGCCGGACTGGGGAGCCCGTGGAAGTGCGTCTTCGCGCGCCCGGCCTGTTCCACGTTGAAGCGCGCCAGGCGGATGACCACGCACGCGACAAAGGCAAACGCCCAGATCCAGTCCCACCCGTCCTGTTTCAGGACGATGAAGTACATCATCATCGCCGGCGCGAGACCGAAGGTGATTGCGTCCACCAGCGAGTCGAGCTCTTCGCCAAACCGGCTGCCTGTTTTCGTCGCCCGGGCGACGCGGCCATCGAGCGTGTCGGCCACGCCGCCTACAACAATGAGCAGACTCGCCAGTCCAAAGTTGCCCCGCGACGCCTCCACAATTGCCCACACGCCACAGAAAAGGTTCGCCAGCGTAAAGCCGCTCGGCGCCAGAAAGATGGCGCGCCGCATATCCGGCCGAGTGAACGACTTCGCGAAGGGCGGCATCATCGCGGCGGAAGCTCCGCGACCACTGTCGTTCCCGCCACTGTCATGTCGCCAATCTTCACCCGGACCTTGCTGTCGGTGGGCATGTACACGTCCACGCGCGAGCCGAACCGGATGATCCCCATCCGCTGGCCCTGGTCCACCTTCTCGCCCTCCCGACCGTAGGTCACGA
>JBKJRV010000074.1:0-3617 GCA_046593115.1 Gemmatimonadaceae bacterium | reverse complement strand
CTGAAAAAGGCGACCGCCAATGCCGGTGAAGGCGACGCGATACTCACCTTCACGGGACAACTTGGCGGAATGCCGGTGTGTCTGGCGGTGATGGACTTCGCGTTCATGGGCGGCTCCATGGGCTCGGTCGTGGGCGAGAAGATCGCCCGCCTCGGCCAGCGCTCGCTCGAGCGCAAGTTTCCCCTCATCATCATCTCCGCCTCAGGGGGCGCGCGCATGCAGGAAGGCGTGCTGTCCCTGATGCAGATGGCCAAGGCGGCCGCGGTGCTCTCGCAGCTCGCGGAGCGGCGGATCCCGTACGTGTCCATCCTCACCGATCCGACGACGGGCGGCGTCAGCGCCAGCTATGCCATGCTGGGGGACGCCATCCTTGCCGAGCCGGGGGCGGTCATTGGTTTCGCTGGTGCGCGGGTCATCAAGCAGACGCTCGGGCAGGATCTTCCCGAGGGATTCCAGACCGCGGAATTCCTTCTGGATCACGGCATGGTGGATTCGGTGGTGCACCGAAAGCAGCTGAAGGCGACGGTCGGACAGCTGCTGCGCCACATGAGCGGCAAGCCGGCGGCGACGGGGTGGTCTTCGCCCTGACCGGGTATCGCCAGGCGCTGGACGAGCTGTTTCAGCGCACTACCGGCGGATCCAAATTCGGTCTCGAACGCACGCTCGCGGTTCTCGCGGCGCTCGGCGATCCGCATCTGGCGATCCGCACCATTCACATCGCCGGCACCAACGGCAAGGGCAGCGTGGCGGCCACCGTCTCGGCGGTGCTGCGCGCGCGAGGATTTCGTGTCGGCATGTACACGTCGCCGCATCTCGTGGACTTCCGCGAGCGCATCCTCATTGACGGACGCCCCGTGGATGAGGACGTCGTCGAAGGGTTCATCGCACAGCGCATGGCGATGATCATCGAGACGGAGGCCACATTCTTCGAGGCGACCACGGCGATGGCGTTCGAGATTTTCGCGCGGGCGAGTGTGGACGTCGCGGTGGTAGAAACAGGGCTTGGGGGGCGGCTCGATTCGACGAATGTCCTGACACCGCTGGTCGCCGCGGTCACGTCCATCGGCATCGATCATGTCGAGTATCTCGGCGATACGCGAGAGGCCATCGCACTCGAGAAGGCAGGGATCTTCAAGCCCGGGGTGCCGGCCGTGATCGGCGAGCCGGAAGAGACCATCCGCGAACTGCTCGCTCGCTCAGCGCACGAAGCTGGTGCAATGCCGGTTCGCATCCGGGCCAACGAGTGGACCATTGGCGACGTGCGCGTTAACGGCGAGGGCACGCGTTTCTCGTTGAGCCAGACGAATGCGGGCGCGGAGTTCCCGGGACCTGCCGCTGTTCCACGATACGCGCAGCACGCCGTTCGCAACGCCATCCAGGTGCATACTCCGCTCATCGGCGCGCATCAGTCGGCCAATGCGGCCACGGCGCTGATGATCCTCGACAGTGCTCCCGGCGCCCTGCACGTGCCGGTGTCGGAATCCGTGCCCCATCTGCGTGCGGTGCGCCTGCCGGGCCGCTTCCAGCAGCACGAACAGTACATCTTCGATGTCGCACACAACCGCGATGGCGCCGCGGTCCTCGCCGCGACCCTGCGGGTGGTCCAGCCGCCCGGACCCATCGTCGTGCTGATCTGCGTCCTCGGGGACAAGGATTGGCGCGGCATAATGGCCGAGCTTGCGCCGGTGGTGGATCGCATCGTGACCACACAGGCGCCCACCGCGCCGGCGAGCCGAGCGTGGAATCCGGAGGAGGCAGCCCGGTACGGCAAGGCACAGGGCTGGCGCATCGAGGCCATCCCCGCGTTTGACGCAGCGCTCGCGCACGTTGGTAACAGCGGTGGCACCGCGCTCATCACCGGATCGTTCCATACCGTCGGGGACGCGATGTCGCGGTTGCAGGTGTCCGCGTTCGGCGGGTAGATTCTCTCGAATGGCTCAGGGCGCACTACCCGGATTTCGGGATTTCTACCCAGAGGAGTTCGCAGCGCGCGCCCACATCATGCGAACCTGGCGCAACGTGGCGCGGCTTCACGCCTTCGTCGAGTACGATGGGCCGCCGCTCGAGCCGCTGGACATGTACACGCAGAAGAGCGGCGATGAGATCGTCGGCCAACTCTACGCCTTCAGGGACAAGGGCGACCGCGAGGTCACGCTCCGCCCGGAGATGACGCCGACGCTGGCCCGGATGGTGGCGGCCCGCGCGAACGCGCTGCGGAAGCCAATCCGCTGGTTCTCGATGCCGCAGCTCTTCCGTTACGAGCGACAGCAGAAGGGCCGCCTGCGCGAGCACTTTCAGCTCAATGTCGATATCATCGGCGAAGAGAGTGTGGCAGCAGACGCCGAGCTGCTCGCCGTGAGCATCGAGATAATGCGGGCCTTCGGCCTGACCGCACAGGATGTTCGTGCCCGAGTGTCGGACCGGCGGCTTCTCAGCCGCATTCTCCTCGAGCTGAATGTCCCACCAGCCGCGCACGGGCATGTCTACGCCGTGATCGACAAGGTGGAGCGCCAGCCCCGCAACGTCAGCGAGAGGAAACTGGCCGACGCGGGAATGACCGCGGCAACCATCGCGCGCCTGTTGAGCGGACTGCAGCTGCGAAGTCTCGACGAGTTGACCGCGCATTTTCCCCGCGCGATGGAACATGTCGAAGCCACGGGATCACTCGCAACGTATTTCGAGTATCTCGAGCGACTCGGCGTCCGCGAATGGGTGGAGCTTGATCTGTCCATCGTGCGCGGCCTCGCGTATTACACCGGCATCGTCTTCGAGCTCTTCGATCGCCAGGGCGAGCTGCGGGCCATCTGTGGGGGCGGCCGCTACGACACACTGGTCAAGGCGGCGGGCGGGCCTGACCTCAAGGCGCTGGGTTTCGGCATGGGAGACGTCGTGCTCGGCGAGCTGCTGCGCGCCCGTGGCCTGCTGAACGTGCCGGCGCAGGTGCTTGATTTCTGGGTAGCCGACAGTGACACCGGTGTCTCATCCCGCGTAATGCAGGTGGCTGCCGCGCTTCGGCGAAAGGACCGGAGTGCCGAGTATGCATTGCGCGAGCAACCGCTCGCGCGACAGCTGAAGACCGCGGCTACACTCGGCGCCGCGCAGGTGGTCATCATTCATGGCGTGAATGACGCCACCATCCGCACGATGGCGGATGGCAGCGAGTCCCGTGTCCAGCTCGATCAGTGGCTCGCGTCCGCGAATGTCTGAATGCTCTCACTCTCTCTCCGCGTGTTCCGTCCGTAATGGCTGACGACAAGAAGCTCACCACGCGCGCTGACGACTTCAGCGCCTGGTACAACGAGATCGTGCTCCGCGCCGAGCTCGCCGACTACTCGCCGGTGCGGGGATGCATGGTCATCCGGCCCGCCGGCTATGGCATCTGGGAGCGCATGCAGGCGGCGCTCGACGAGATGTTCAAGAACACGGGACACCGGAACGCCTACTTCCCGCTGCTGATTCCGCAGAGTTACCTGCAGCGCGAAGCCGCGCACGTCGAGGGCTTCGCGCCCGAGCTCGCGGTCGTCAACCACGCCGGCGGAGAGAAGCTCGACGAGCCCTACGTGGTCCGCCCGACCAGCGAGACGGTCATCGGCTACTTCTTCGCCCGCTGGGTCGAC